>JAXFBD010000055.1:0-31071 GCA_034118545.1 Blautia sp. | reverse complement strand
GCTATTTTGGCTATTGAGAAAATCGGGAATCTGAATAAAGAGATTACTCTTACAAATGAAATGTTTGCCGGACTCTATGAACAGGATGCAACCCAGGCAGGGTTTCAGCCCGGTGAAGTGGTCAGTGCGGAGAATCTTATTTATGGTGCAATGCTTCCGTCGGGAGCAGAGTGCTGTATTGCACTGGCAGAAGCAGTGGCCGGAAGTGAGTTGGATTTTGTGGAGCTTATGAATAAAAAAGCGGCTAAGCTGGGAATGGATCATACCCATTTCTGTGATACCACAGGCCTTCATGACCCGGAGCATTACAGCACAGTCCGGGACATGGCTGTTTTACTGAAGTATTGTATTCGAAACGATAAATTCCGGGAAATTGCGGGAAGCTCCTGGCATTACACAGGTGTTACCAATGTGCATCCGGATGGGATTACTTATTATAATACCCTGTTTAAAAATCTTTCCACAAGAGAAGTTACCGGCGGAGAGATTCTGGGTGGAAAAACAGGATATACAGATGATGCGGGATTGTGTCTTGCCAGCTATGCAGAAATTATGGGTAAAGAATATGTTCTTGTCACTGCAGGTGCTGCAGGCGGTTCCGGACAGGCATTGCATGTAATGGATGCGGTAACCATTTATAATCGATTGGGAGAGGCAGCCCAGGCTCTTCAGAGGTAAGTAATCATTACAAATCTCAGATACATTTGGATAAAATAGTTAGCGGAAAAGTGTGAATGGGAGGTTTCGAGCTTGGCAGGAAAAAAGAAAAAGAAGAAAAACGGAATTGCAGGTCAGATTATCACAGGCCTGTTTGTTATTATGGAACTGTTTTTTATGGGATTGCTGATGGTGTCCAAAATGGTGCCGGGCATTTATCTGGGAATCATAGGAGGAATTCTGGCTGTTTTGGCAATTCTGGTGGCTGTACTGGTCTGGAAAACATATTATCGTGTACGGTTTGCCATAGGGACTCTTCTTGCGGTGGCTCTGACAGCTGTACTTGTGGCAGGAGATTTTTATCTGTATCAGACCACAGATCTTCTTGCAGATATTGCCGGAACAGATACGGAAATTACCCGGATGGGAATTTACGTAAATTCAGATGATACTGCGGTTTCCCTTAAGGATACCGCCGGGTACAGCTATGGGATTTTGAGTGTGCTGGACAGTGAAAGCACACAGAAAACTGTGGAAATCCTTCAAAATGAAATGGGAGCACAGCTTCAGACAGTGGCATACGAAGGCCTGACGGAGCTGGTGGATGGTCTTACCAGTCATGAAACAGGGGCGATTATTCTTAATCAGGCATATCTGGATGTGATTCAGGAGGTGGAAGGATACGAACAGATTCATTCTTCCATCCGGCTTTTGGATACAAAACAGGTGGAAACGGAGATTGCAGCAGGAGATGATACAGCGCAGAACAGTCATGTTTATACCATATATATCAGTGGTATTGATACCCGCGGGGGAATCACGGCCAAAAGCCGCAGTGATGTAAATATTCTTGCGGTAGTTAATACCGATACAAGACAGGTACTGCTGCTGTCCACGCCCCGTGATTATTATATACCTCTTTCTATTTCGGGAGGAGAGCCGGATAAACTGACACATGCAGGTATTTACGGTGTGGATGTCTGTATGGATACACTGGAGATGCTTTACGGGGTTGATATTCCCTATTATTTCCGCCTGAATTTCGACGGATTTGTTAAAATTATCAATGCACTGGGTGGAATTACTGTTTATTCGGATTACGAATTTGATTCTCAGAATGAGCTGGGCTACCATTTTTACCAGGGGGCCAATGACATGAATGGGGAAGCAGCTCTTGTCTTTGCCAGAGAACGTTTCTCCTTTGCAGAAGGTGACCGTCAGAGAGGTAAAAACCAGATGGCAGTGATTCGGGGAGTTCTTGATAAAGTAATGTCTCCGGAAATTCTGCGCAGCTATACTTCTGTGCTGGATGGACTCAGGGGATGTTTTGAAACGAATTTTTCTTATGACGAAATTGCCCGTCTGATTCAGCAGCTGTCGGATGGTCGTGAATGGAACATTGTTAGTTACAGTGTTAACGGAACCGGTGACACCAGAAAGCCATATTCCATGAGCCAGAATGCATATGTCATGGTTCCGGATTACAGTACAGTGGATACGGCGAAAAATCTGATTTATCAGGTGATCTCCGGGAATGTATGCACGCCGCCGCAAAGTGAATAGTGGCCATAATTGATGGGGCTGTCATGTGACAGCCCCAATTTTTGAAATATTTTATTTTATTCCATATTCCTTTATCAGCTCATCCCAGTAAGCTTTATCCTCTACGGCACGCCTGAGATCATCAATGCGGTTATCTGCCAGAAGCCGTTTTGATAATTCTATTCCCAAAGATTCACCCTGGGCTATGCCTTTTTTAATACCCTTTTCTATACCTTCCTCAAGAAGCATCTGTCCAAGCTTTGTCATTTTAATAACCTCCCTGATTTAACTAAAAAACTCAATAATGCTGTCCACGCCGGCCAGGCATTCCTGATCCTCCAGAGCTGTTCTGTGGTTGGTGTCATTACAGATTACTGCCGGATGAATATTATAAGAATTCATATGATTGAGAAGCATACAGGCGGTATCGTATGCCTTATCCAGCGGACGGGTACTTCCGCTGACCAGGATAACAGCACCTTTTTTCGGTTTGGCGATGGGATTTTCTTTGCGGAAGAAATGGGCAGAAAAATAAGTCTGAAGGCGGCTTCCGAAATCCAGCAGTTTTCCTGTCAACTCCGAAAAATAAATGGGGGAAGCGATTAATATATTATCGCAATCCTGAATATAATCATATATTTCCTGCATTTCGTCTTTAATGGCACAGCCTTCGTTTTCCCAACAGTATCTGCAGTCAACACAGGGTGATATTTTACACCGGTAGGTATCTACAATCTTGCATTCGCCGGGAAGTTTGTCTGTTACAATACGAATAAGGCTGGAAGTGTCTCCGTGAACTCGGGGAGAACCGTTAATAATAAGCGTTTTCATTTTATGGTACCTCATAATGTTATAATAGTCTGCTAAGGAGTTGCTGCAAAATCATTTCAAAAAATACGCAAAAGTGTATTTACATACATTCTATCAGATTTCTAGAGGAAAAGATAGCGGAAAAGTACAAACTGCTTGACAAAAGGATGTATTTATAATAGAATTCTATTAACAATAATAATTATTGTTATCAAATAAGAAAGGAGTATACCATGGCAGCTCTGAAATACAGCCGTCAGCGGGAAGCAATCAAATCCTTCCTTATGATGCGGTCAGATCATCCGTCTGCTGATACAGTATATCAGAATATCCGGCAGATTTATCCTCATATCAGTCTTGGCACGGTATACCGTAACTTATCTCTTCTTGCTGATATTGGAGAAATCAAAAAACTGCCAGGAATTGCAGGTGCGGATCATTTTGATGGTCGTACAGATCGTCATTGCCACTTTATCTGCACATGCTGCAACCGTATTGAGGATATGGAAGATATCGGTATCGAGCATTTTATTGAAACTACTGACAAAAATTTTCAAGGTAAAATTACCGATTGTACTGCCAGTTTTTTCGGAATATGTAAGGACTGTCTGGAGAAGTCGTCAGCCGGGCAGGAATGAGCGGTAAATAAAAATTAAAGTAATCTATTGACAAAGTGAATAGTATATGTTAAATTAAAACAGTAAAGATTACTATTATCTGAAAACAAAACAATTAAATATATTTAAGAAAAGGAGATTATCATTATGGCAAAATGGGTATGTAGTGTATGTGGATACGTTTATGAAGGCGATGCAGCTCCGGAATTCTGTCCAGTATGTAAAGTTCCGGCTGAGAAATTCACAAAACAGGATGATGAGATGACATGGGCTGCTGAGCATGTTGTAGGCGTTGCTAAAGGTGTCAGCGAAGACATTCTTGCAGATTTAAGAGCAAACTTCGAGGGTGAGTGCTCTGAGGTTGGTATGTATCTTGCTATGGCACGTGTTGCTCACAGAGAAGGATATCCGGAAATCGGTTTATACTGGGAAAAAGCTGCTTATGAAGAAGCAGAGCATGCTGCTAAATTTGCTGAGTTACTTGGCGAAGTTGTTACAGACAGCACAAAGAAGAACCTTGAAATGCGTGTTGCAGCAGAAAATGGCGCAACAGCTGGTAAATTTGACCTTGCTAAACGTGCAAAAGCTGCTAACCTTGATGCAATCCATGATACAGTTCATGAAATGGCAAGAGACGAAGCTCGTCACGGCAAAGCTTTCAAAGGCTTACTTGAGAGATACTTTGGTTAATCTGCAGATTGCTTAAGAATGAATAGAGATAGCTGGAGGGCATTTATGCATTTCCAGCTATTTCTTTATAGGAAAAAAGGGGTATTTTATGAAAAAAAAGCTTCTCATTACCATTGCGGCACTGTCGTTGTTTGGCAGTCAGACTGTATTTGCTGAATCGACCACTGAAAAAACAACTGAAAGCAGTGCAGAAACTGCAGAAGAAGAAACAGATTCTGTTTCCCGTATTTACACATTTACACTCAATGGCGATACATATACACTTCCATGTAAAGTGACCGGTTTTACCGAAAACGGCTGGGATCTTGGAAGCGGCACACTGGATGCCAATACACATGCCAGAACAATCGGATATTATGAAGGTGGTTCTGAATATGTACAATTTGAAGTAATGAATGACACGGAAGAAAACGGTGTTGATCTGTCAGATCTCACAGTAGTTGGTGTTTCAGTCACACAGAGCTTTGCGGATACAGAAGGATATGAGTTTGAAACAGCAGATGGAATCTGCACAGGTATGACAATTGATGAGATCAAAGAGATATACGATGAACCTTCTTCTGAGAATTCTTCTTATATCAGCTATCATTTTCAGGAACGTTATGAAGCTGGTGACGGTGGAGTGAGCGGATTAGGCATTGCGTACATCGGTGAAGATTCTTTTTACGCATACAAGAAAGACGGCTCTGATATTGTTGAGCGCATTGAGCTGCAGTATTTTGGAGTTGCAGAAAATGAAGATTCCGAATAAATAATTATGTAAACATTTTATAGAGGCTGTCGCATCTAAGTGAAGTAGACCTTAGATGCGGCAGCCCTTTTTTGCAGGTGCGTTGAAGCCAAGCCCAGGCTTGATTAAGATCTTGTTGACCGCTTACAATCTCAGAGATGATCGGAATATCAAAAATCTCCAAAGAAGTCACCCAATATGCGGTCGGAGGATGACCGAAATCAGAAAAATCTTTAATTGGGCCATTAAATTCCCGATCAAAGGATGACCACAATTAGAAAAAACTCTAAAGAAGTCACGCAAACCACAAATGAAACAATGAAGTCACTTTATATGGATAAAAAGATGGCTCTAATCTCAATAATCCCAAAATAAGTCAAATAGGAGAATAGTTGTATATGGTTTAAGACAAAGGACACGGGATGGGATGATGGATAAACCAGAATATGCCAGAGTGGCAGTACCCAAAATAGCCAGAATGGTAGTATAAAAAATAATGATTGACAAATGATTAACAAAGCACTATAATGGCAGACATAGAAATTGATAAAAAATTAACGTTAATTCATTAACAACAGGAACGATGTTGGTTTGCTGCCAGTAAGCTGCTGTTGGATCAATCGCAAAAGAATGAGGAGGACACCAGAATGGCAAAAACAGAAACACAGATTCCAGCTATTATTGACACCCCGGAAGCTCTGGAAGCAAAAATAGCTGCGATGAAAGAAGCACAGAAACTTTTCGCCACTTACACTCAGGAACAGGTTGACAGAATATTTAAAGCTGCAGCCATTGCTGCCGATAAGGCACGTATTCCACTGGCAAAAATGGCGGTCGAAGAGACAGGAATGGGAATCGTTGAGGATAAGGTAATCAAAAACCACTATGCCTCCGAGTATATTTACAATGCTTACAAAAACACAAAGACCTGCGATGTTATTGAGGAAGATCCTGTTTACGGAATCAAAAAAATTGCAGAGCCTGTGGGACTTATCGCAGCGGTTATCCCTACAACTAATCCTACCTCCACTGCAATCTTTAAGACTTTGATTGCTTTGAAAACAAGAAATGGGATTATTATCAGTCCGCATCCCCGTGCGAAGGATTCTACCATTGAAGCTGCCAGAATTGTTCTGGAGGCAGCAGTAAAGGCAGGTGCACCGGAAGGTATCATCGGATGGATCGATGTACCCAGCCTGGAGCTTACAAATCTTGTTATGAAAGAAGCAGATATTATTCTCGCAACAGGCGGTCCCGGAATGGTGAAAGCAGCCTATTCCTCCGGAAAACCGGCACTGGGTGTGGGAGCCGGAAATACGCCGGTTATTATTGATGATACAGCGGATATCCGACTTGCTGTAAATTCTGTTATTCATTCCAAGACCTTTGACAACGGAATGATCTGTGCGTCAGAGCAGTCGGTGACTGTTTTGGATAAGATTTATGATAAAGTAAAAGAAGAATTTCTTTACAGAGGCTGCTATTTCCTGAAAGAAGATGAGCTGGAAAAAGTAAGAAAAATAATCCTTATTAATGGAGCACTGAATGCAAAAATCGTGGGACAGAAGGCTGCCCATATTGCTGCAATGGCAGGTGTTGATGTACCCGAGGATACAAAAATTCTCATTGGTGAAGTTGAATCTGTGGATATCAGTGAAGAGTTCGCCCATGAAAAGCTTTCTCCTGTTCTGGCCATGTATCGCGCAAAGGATTTTGATGAAGCAATTGAAAAAGCAGAGCGTCTTGTGGCAGACGGCGGCTATGGTCATACCTCTTCCCTGTATATTAATACAGCAGAGAAGGAGAAGATGGAAAAGCATGCGAGAGCAATGAAAACCTGCAGGATTCTCATTAATACGCCTTCTTCTCAGGGGGGAATCGGTGATTTATATAATTTCAAACTGGCACCTTCCCTGACGCTGGGATGTGGCTCCTGGGGCGGCAATTCCGTTTCTGAAAACGTGGGAGTAAAGCATCTGATCAATATCAAAACAGTTGCCGAAAGGAGAGAAAATATGCTTTGGTTCAGAACTCCGGAAAAGGTTTATTTTAAAAAAGGATGTACTCCTGTTGCATTGGATGAGTTGGGAAATGTTATGGGCAAAAAACGCTGCTTTATTGTGACAGATTCCTTCCTCTACAGAAATGGATACACCCGGGCAATTGAGGCAAAGCTGGATCAGATGGGCATTGTACATACCTGTTTTTCTGATGTGGAACCGGATCCTTCTTTGGCAAGTGCCCGTGCAGGTGCGGCTGCGATGACTGCATTCCAGCCGGATTGTATTATTGCACTCGGCGGTGGTTCGGCCATGGATGCAGGAAAGATTATGTGGGTCCTTTACGAGAATCCGGATGCCGATTTCGACGATATGGCCATGGATTTCATGGATATCCGCAAGAGAATCTATACCTTCCCTAAAATGGGAAAAAAGGCCTATTTTGTTGCGATTCCCACATCCTCCGGAACTGGTTCCGAGGTTACGCCTTTTGCCATTATTACAGATAGAGAAACGGGAATTAAGTGGCCTCTGGCTGATTATGAATTAATGCCCAACATGGCAATTGTAGATACGGATAACATGATGAGTGCACCGAAAGGACTTACCTGTGCATCTGGTATTGATGTTATGACTCATGCTATCGAAGCCTATGTTTCCATTATGGCTTCCGATTATACAGACAGTCTTGCACTCAAGGCAATTAAGCTGGTATTTGATTATCTGCCCCGTGCATACAGAGACGGAAACGATGTGGAAGCAAGAGACCATATGGCGAATGCTTCCTGCATGGCAGGTATGGCTTTTGCAAACGCTTTCCTGGGATTGAACCATTCCATGGCACACAAGCTGGGCGCATTCCATCATTTGCCTCATGGAATTGCAAATGCACTTGTCCTTACAGATGTTATGCGCTATAACAGTGCGGAGGTTCCTGCTAAAATGGGAACATTCCCGCAGTACCAGTACCCCCATGCACTGGCACGCTATGCAGAAATCGGGCGTTTTGTTGGACTGACCGGAAAGGATGATCAGGAGGTTTTCGATAAGCTGATTGACAAACTGGAAGAGCTGAAGAAGATCATTGAGATCAAACCAACCATCAGAGATTATGGTGTGGATGAGAAATACTTCATGGAAACACTGGATGACATGACTGAGCAGGCATTTAATGACCAGTGTACAGGTGCCAATCCAAGATATCCGTTAATGTCTGAAATAAAAGAACTGTACCTGAAGGCTTACTTCGGCAAATAACCCGCAGCTGCGTGTGAACAGCAGCAATCCACAGCCTTTTCCCGGTGGATTTTTGCCTTTACAAATGACAGGAAATATGTTAACATTTTTTCATATGGAAAACCCGATGATGAAGAGAGTATATATGTAAGCTGCATTACAGAGAATTTCCTGCGGAAATGGTTTCCGGGCTGAGAAGGAATATGAACAGTGCATATGGAAGATGGCTTCGGAGGGGCACGGCTGAACCTGTCATTGTGAGAAACATGCAGATTTAGGCTGTGACAGGACCGCCTGTTACAGCGGGAAGGTATGAATGTACCTGATGAGGTTTCTGGCTGTGAGGCAGAAATAAATGGAAGTGGTAACACGAGTGGCGCTCGTCTTCTTTAGAGGAGGGGCGCTTTTTCTTTTCTGTTTCGCAGGATAATACCCCGTATTGTTCTGTGCGGAGAAATAAAATGCCACATAAATAAGGTAACGGAGGAAAGGAAAATGGAAAAAAAGAAGTTTTATATGACGACAGCGATTGCCTATACATCCGGCAAGCCGCACATTGGAAACACATATGAAATTGTGCTGGCAGATGCAATTGCACGTTACAAAAGACAGCAGGGTTACGATGTGTTTTTTCAGACCGGCACCGATGAGCATGGACAGAAAATCGAGCTGAAGGCTGCTGAAGCAGGAATTACACCAAAGGAATTTGTGGATAATGTATCCGGTCAGATTAAGGAAATCTGGGATCTGATGAATACATCTTATGATAAATTTATCCGTACTACAGACGAAGATCATGAGAAGCAGGTACAGAAAATTTTTAAGAAAATGTATGCAAAGGGTGATATTTATAAAGGCGCATATGAGGGAATGTACTGTACACCCTGTGAGTCTTTCTGGACAGAATCCCAGCTTGTTGACGGCAAGTGTCCGGACTGCGGACGCCCCTGTGTTCCTGCAAAAGAAGAGGCATATTTTTTCAGAATGAGCAAATATGCAGACCGTCTGATCGAGCATATTAATACTCATCCGGAATTCATTCAGCCGGAATCACGTAAGAATGAAATGATGAACAATTTCCTTCTTCCGGGACTGCAGGATCTCTGTGTATCCAGAACGTCTTTTAAATGGGGAATTCCGGTGGATTTTGACCCGAAACATGTTGTTTATGTATGGCTGGATGCTCTTACAAACTATATTACCGGTATCGGATATGACTGTGACGGAGAAAGTACAGAAATGTTCAATAAGAACTGGCCGGCTGATCTGCATCTTATCGGAAAAGATATTATCCGCTTCCATACAATTTACTGGCCGATTTTCCTGATGTCACTGGATCTGCCGCTTCCAAAGCAGGTATTCGGACATCCGTGGCTGCTTCAGGGTGACGGCAAAATGAGTAAATCCAAAGGTAATGTTCTCTATGCAGACGAACTGGTAGACTTCTTCGGCGTGGATGCAGTGAGATACTTTGTACTTCATGAAATGCCATTTGAGAACGACGGTGTGATCACCTGGGAGCTGATGGTGGAGAGGCTGAATTCTGAGCTGGCAAATACCCTTGGAAATCTTGTAAACCGTACAATTTCCATGTCAAATAAATATTTTGGCGGCGTTGTTGAGAACAAAAATGTGACAGAGCCGGTGGACGACGAGCTGAAATCCTTTATCCTTGGCATTCCTGCAAAGGTTGACGCTAAGATGGAAAAACTTCGTGTGGCAGATGCCATGACAGAGGTATTTTCTTTGTTTAAACGGTGTAATAAATATATTGATGAGACCATGCCATGGGCTCTTGCAAAGGATGAAGCAAAGAAGGATCGTCTTGCCACAGTTCTCTACAATCTGGTAGAGGGAATCTGCATTGGTGCAGTTCTTCTGGAATCCTTTATGCCGGAAACAACAGGAAGAATTCTGGCGCAGTTAAATGCTAAAGGCAGAAGCCTTGAGGATCTTAAGACCTTTGGTCTGTATCCGTCAGGAAACAAAGTAACCGAAAAACCGGAGATTCTTTTTGCACGTCTGGATGTAAAAGAAATACTTGCAAAAGTGGAAGAGCTTCATCCTCCGGTTCAGGAAGAAGCAGCAGAAGAGAAGGCACAGGAAAATGTGATCGACATTGAACCGAAGCCGGAAATCACTTTTGATGATTTTGAAAAACTGCAGTTCCAGGTGGGAGAAATCATTGCCTGTGAAGCAGTGAAAAAATCCAGAAAGCTTCTCTGTTCTCAGGTTAAGATCGGCAGTCAGGTTCGCCAGATCGTATCCGGAATCAAGGCACATTACTCTCCGGAAGAGATGGTGGGCAAGAAGGTTATGGTCGTTACAAACCTGAAACCTGCGAAGCTTGCCGGAATAATGAGCGAGGGAATGATTCTCTGTGCAGAGGATGCAGACGGAAATCTTGCGCTGATGACACCGGAAAAGGATATGCCGGCAGGTGCAGAAATCTGCTAAATAAATACAAATTCCCCGGTCTGTTTGTATAAGGCCGGGGAATTTTGTTACCTGGAGATTAAGAAGTCTGAGGCGGAATTATCCGCTTTGTTATAACAGAAACGGAGGGATACGGTGAGTGGAGGTTTTACGCATTTTGATGAAAAAGGAAACGCGGTAATGGTGGATGTTTCCGGAAAAAATCCCACCTTCAGGACGGCTGTGGCCACAGGATGCATTCATGTGGGGAAGGAAATCATGGAGGCAGTGACAGCCGGAAATGTAAAAAAAGGAGACGTTCTGGGAGTGGCAAGAGTGGCCGGAATTATGGCAGTGAAGAGAACCTGGGAGCTGATTCCCATGTGCCATCCTCTTCCCATTCAGAAATGCTCCATTGATTACGAATTAAATGAAAAAGATGGAATTATCCAGGTATTCTGTACAGCAAAAACAGAGGGAAAAACCGGTGTGGAGATGGAAGCTCTAACAGGTGTTCATGTCGCTCTTCTTACCATATATGATATGTGCAAGGCAATCGATAAGCACATGGTGATGACAGATATACATCTTGTGGAGAAGACTGGCGGAAAAAGCGGACATTTTCTTTTTGATGAAAAATAGAAGTACAGAAGCGGTGTATTGCAGCCGCAGAACAGGAGGAAGATATGAAACGAACAGCGATTATTACATCCAGTGATTCGGGGTATGCAGGTGAGAGGGAAGATTTAAGCGGCCCTGTAATTAAAGAAATCGCAGAAAAAGCAGGATATCAGGTGGTATCCATGGATCTTTTGCCTGATGACAGGACAATGCTTTCGGAAAGGATGAAGGAGATTGCCGACAACAATATGGCAGAGCTGATCCTGACCACAGGAGGCACCGGCTTTTCGCCCCGTGATGTGATGCCTGAAGCCACAGAAGATATTATCGAACGCCGTGTTCCGGGAATTCCGGAGGCTATGCGAGCTTACAGCATGACGATTACAAAGCGTGCCATGCTCAGCCGTGCATCAGCGGGAATCCGCAAAAAAACACTGATCATCAATCTTCCGGGAAGCCCGAAGGCGGTGAGAGAAAGCCTGGAATACATTATTGATGCCCTTGATCATGGTATTGAAATCATGACCGGGGAAGCAGGAAACTGCGCCAGAAAATAAAAATAACGGAGAAAAAATATGATATTTGATACTCATGCCCATTATGATTCCAGTGCATTTGAGGAGGACAGAGAGGAGCTTTTGGCATTGCTTCCGGAACAGGGAATCTGTAATGTGATAAATGTCTGTGCATCTGTGGAAGAGCTGCAGAAAACCGTTTATCTGATGGAAAAATATCCATATATATATGGTGCGGTGGGGGTTCATCCTGATGATGCAGATAAGATCACAGATGCTGTTCTGGATGAAATCAGAAGATTGTCCCGCCATGAAAAGACAGTGGCTATCGGAGAGATCGGACTGGACTATTACTGGCATAAAGAAGAAAAAGAACACCGTATACAGCAGGAAAAATTCCGGGCACAAATGGAAATAGCCAGAGAAGAAAAGCTTCCTTTTATGGTTCACAGCCGTGATGCCGCAGAGGATACACTGGAAATCGTGCGGGAATATATGAAAGACGGAATGTACGGCGGAATTATTCACTGTTTTTCCTACAGTAAAGAAATTGCAAGAGAATACCTGAATATGGGGCTTTATCTGGGAATAGGCGGTGTTGTTACATTTAAGAATGCCAGAAAGCTGAAAGAAGTGGTGGAATATGCACCGCTTTCCCAGATCGTTCTGGAAACCGACTGCCCTTATATGGCGCCGGAACCCCATCGGGGAAAGCGGAACTCTTCTTTAAATCTGCCTTATGTGGCAGAAGCCATTGCCGGGTTAAAAGGAATCTCCCCGGAGGAGGTTGTAAAAATAACACGGGAAAATGCAGAGCATTTACTGTTCCGCTGATGACGTATCTTCAGCGACTTTGGCGGCCGCAAGCTCCTCGTAATACTGAGAAGCAGAGATGGAATCGTAATCTTCCACATAGTTACCGGTGGTTTTGTCTGTCATATTGCCGTAGGGGTCAATTTCTACATTCAAAAAAGTCGTTTTTGTGGAAGGCTCCACATTCATGCTCATGATTTCTTTGTATTTGGATTTAAGATTTTCCAGGGTAAACTCATCGCCGATGAGCTCTCTCACACTGTGCTGGGAAGCCAGCTCTTCGGTGTAGTCTTCCAGCATATAGGGACCGTAATCACCGGTGTTATGGTTATAGTGCATGACCAGAGGCTTTACCTCCGGAGAAAGGATCTGGATGGAGGATTCTCCGTTAAGGGTGGTTTTCTGTATGGTAAAGCCTGCCATACCGCCAAGGAGCTCTGAGAGCTGCTGCTGGGTGGAAACGAAGTTGCCAAGGGAATAGAAGATCACCATTTCGTTGCCGCTGTCATCGTACATGCGTCCATAAGGCTGAAGAACATGGGGGTGACCTCCGATGACCACATCCACGCCCTGCTCCAGCAGGAAGGCAGCCCATTCTTTTTCGTATTCAGTGGGCATGGATTCATCTTCCTTGCCCCAGTGTGCAACAAAAATAATACAGTCGCTGACGGCTTTTGCTTTTTGAATGTCGGAGGCGACTTTTTCTTTGTCAAAAATGCTGATCATATATTCTCTGCCTTCACCGGCTCCGGAATTGTTTGTTCCATATGTATAATCCAGCATGGCGATGGAAATGCCGTTTACTTCTTTTACTTTGATGGTATCGGCATCCTCCTGAGTTTCGTGGATACCGAGAACAGGAATATCCGGATAATTGGTCCGCCAGAATTCAAAGGTCTGTGCCATGTAATCATATCCGTAGTCATCAAAATGGTTTGTGGCACTTTCGATCACGTCAAATCCTGCTTTGATAATGGCGTCGCCCACCTCTGTGGGAGTGGCAAAAGAGGGATAAGAGCTGATGGCACTGTGGTCATTTGTGAGTACGGTTTCCTGATCGATAAATGCCAGATCTGCGGCCTGAATTTCGTCCAGTACGTGTTCATAAATATGATCATAATTCCATTCGCCGGTATCATACTGACCGGATTCAAGAAGGCTGGTATGATACAGATTGTCGCCTACGGCAATGACACTGGCAGTGGAAATCTGAGGTGTATTTGCGGCTTCTTCTGCTTTTTGTTTTTCAATTTCGGCCTGCTTTCTGGCGTCCTCGGCAGGCTTACGTATCATACGGTAGTCCAGCTGATAAAACAGCAGGAACAAAATTGCCAGGACAGCAATGGAGGCGACCAGGCTGATTCTGGAATGCACCTGTTCTTTATAATTTAATGGAAGATTATTATTGCGTTTCATATGATTCTTTTCCTCTGTACATCATCTGTGATTGATATGTTATCTATATCACTTCATTATAGCAAATTCCTGTATTCAAAGAAAGATGTTCTTTTTATGGTTATCTAAAAATATTTTTCAAGAACCGGGAAAGGAACCGGACCGATTTCCAGAATTCTCTGATGAAATTTCCGGATATCAAAGTTATCCCCTTCTTTTTTCTGCTGCGCAGTTTTCAGATCCAGAAAATTCAGGTATCCTAGGTAGTATTTCAGGTAATTTCCGGGGGTCTCCACGATATACTGAAAGATTTCCCCGCAGAGCTTCTCATCAGAAATGCCGAAAATCTTAAGAAATGCTGCAGTCTGGTGCAGATTCCAACCATGATAATGGATTCCCAGATCAAGAAGGGAATAAATACACAGGTTACAGCTTCGGTTCAGCCAGCTTGCCGTTGTATAGGCGGCAGCAGTGTCATCCTGAAGCAGGGAAGCGGCATACCGGCAGGCGTAGGATTCTGTATAGGTTGCCCAGCCTTCCACATATCCGCTGCAGGAAAGCAGATACCGGATGGGGGAAGGATCTGTCTGGCGGAAATAGAGGGTCTGATAGAGATGCCCCGGGAAGCCTTCGTGGGCAAGGGTGGTGAATCGTCCCAGACCGGAATCTGTACCGGAACGGTTAACATAAATCACATTGGGAGTTCCTGTATCCAGCGGAGGTGTAAGATAAAAAGCAGGGCTCAGATACTTTTCCATGGAGGAAGGAACATAGCGTATTTCATAATCAGAGGTTTCTAGCTCCGGAAAATCCGCTGTCATTTTTTTCTGAAGAATTGCCAGGATTTTTTCCGGATCCGTGACGGGAAAGTCTTCTTTTGAAGTGAGCCGGGATGTCAGTGAGGGATTTTCCCGGAGAAGAAGAGAGAGCTGTCGGCAGTCATTGGAAAGCTGCGAAAACAGCCGGCGCTGGATACTGTCCGCGGAAGCATAAGTACCGGTCTGACTTTTCAGAAGATACATATAATATGTTCTTCCATTGGGAAAATGATAGAGTCCGCAGCTCTCTTTTCCGGTTGTGCGAAGCCTGGAAAGTCCTGTCATAAGATTTTCATAAGCGGGAATCAGATGATTCAAAATGATTTTTTTATGCCTTAAAATCAGCACGTTTTGTTCTTCTTCTGAAAGTTTACCGTAGCTTTTCAGACGGTCGGAAAAGCTTTGCAGAAGGTAATTCTGTTCCGGATTTTGGATAAAATCGCTGCATTGTGTCAGAATCCGATCAAGGGTAGTATCGCTCATAAAATATCCTGCTTCTGATTTTTTTTGCTCAAAAAGGAGAATACTGTTAAAGTAGGATTTTGTGTCAAGCAGCAGATTCAGATAGTCTGTAATATCCTGACTGGTGTTAAAAGAATATTCTGCAAGCAGAACAGGAAGCTGTGCCTGAATGCCCAGACTGGGACCCAGTGGTTCTTCCAGAAGCCAGCAGTCTTTCAATGAAGTCTGTGCAGTCAGTGTAAGAAGCAGTACATCCATAGTGATCTGATTTTCTTCGGAAAGTCTGGAATAACGGATGTTTTTCAGCTGTTTCAGATATTTTTCGCATCCGGAAATACAGGCACTGCTGTCCGTTTCTATTGTTCCCAGGCTGGCTTTTTTTCGGTGGATGCCATATTTTGTGGGATTGGCAAGAGTGTAATGAAGGTTCAGGGAACTGGACGCTGCTTCACTGCGGAAAATATTGTCCGTAATGTCTTCGAATTTTCCGTTTTCCGAAAAAATGTGATTTTTGCAGTAGCCCAGAGCAATGCCGAAGATAAGGATAAAACATAAAAGAAGGCCTGTCAGGATTCCTTTTTGGAGTCGGCTTAAGGAATGGCGAAAAGAAAATCTGCGGGACATGAGCGCTCCTTTGGGAGGGGTTTTTACTATTTTATTGGAAACAGAGAAAATCTATGCTATCATAAACACAAATACAGGATTATGAAACGGAAGGCTGTTTTGCGGCCGAAAAGAAAGGAAGATGAAACATGGCAGAGGAATACGATCTGATTATTTTGGGAGCCGGTCCGGCGGGACTTGGTGCCGCTGTTTATGCAGCCAGGGCCGGACTTCATACATTGTGGCTGGAAAAAGAATTTGCACCGGGAGGTCAGATTAAGGACAGCTGTGAGGTGGATAATTATCCCGGCCTTCCGGGAATCGGCGGAATGGAGCTGGGCGAGGCTCTGGGCGCTCATGCGGAAAAGCTGGGGATGATTCCGCAAAGGGAAAACGTTCTTTCTATAGAAAATACAGATAATAAAAAACTTATTCATACAAAGAAAAATACCTATGAGGCAAAAGCTGTGATTCTGGCTTGCGGATGTTCGCGCAGAAAGCTGGAAATTCCGGGAGAAGAAGAGCTTGGCGGCATGGGAGTCTCCTATTGTGCATCCTGTGACGGGGCATTTTACAAAGATATGACAGTTGCTGTGGTTGGCGGCGGAAATACGGCTGTGGAGGATGCGCTGTTCCTTTCACGTATTTGCAAAAAAGTGTATCTTGTTCACCGCAGAAACAGTCTTCGTGCGGAAAAAGCTCTCCAGGACCAGCTTTTTTCCTGTGAAAATGTGGAATTTCTCTGGGAATATGCCCCGGTGGAAATTTTGGGACAGGACAGCGTGGAAGGGCTGTGTGTGAAAAATGTGGCTTCCGGTGAGGAGAAGACCCTACAGCTGCAGGGAGTGTTTGTAGCTGTTGGCCTGAAGCCTAATACCGGACTGGCAGAAGGAATGGGGATCCTGGATGAGTATGGATATGTGGAAGCAGGAGAAGAAGGAATCACGAAAGTCCCCGGTTTTTTTGCAGCGGGAGATGTCCGCACAAAGGCGCTTCGCCAGGTGATCACAGCGGTTTCTGATGGGGCAAATGCAGTTCACTCTGTTCAGAATTATCTGAATGCAGGTAAAATTCTGATGAAATAAAATTTGACAAAAATTAAATCTTATGATATTTTATACACCGGCGCGTAAAAATAGTTAATAAATTTGTAATATTTCAAAGACGCCTCAGGCATTTTTGCCGCGGCGTGGTAAGTGAAAGATTTAAAGGAGTGTATAAAATCATGAGAAAGATAATAGCTGCAATGATGCTTGGAATCACTGTGATGACTTGTTTAGGCGGACAGCCGACAGTTGCTGCAGAGGCAGATGAGGCAATCAGCTCTGCATTTTCAGATGGCAGCGGATCAGTGGGAGAACTTGCCAGTAATCTGGCTCAGCGTGTAAGTGACGATGCAGTGGAATATAAAACGCAGTGGCAGGAGGCAAAAGCAGCGAAGATTACAAAAGATGCTTCAGACGCACACCGGAAAGCGGTGAAGGCTGCAAAAGAAGCCGCAGTGGAGGCCAACCGCAAGTTTGAAGAGAAACGTGTTGCCAGACGGCAGGAAATTGTGGATTTTGCTCTTCAGTTTGAAGGAAATCCGTATGTTTACGGCGGAACCAGCCTGACAAACGGAGCGGACTGTTCAGGTTTTGTTATGTCTGTGTTCAAAGAGTTCGGTGTGGAGCTTCCACGTGTGGCGGCAAGCCAGTGCAGTGCTTCCAGAAAAAAAGACATTAAAGATATAGAGCCCGGAGATCTTTGTTTTTATGGATACGGAATCAGCCATGTGGCGCTTTATATTGGAAATGGAAAGATTATCCACGCTAGTACATCTGCCACAGGTATCAAAATTTCTGATTATGATTATGAAACACCGGTGGCTATCGGAACTTATATTTTATAATACGATGGGTTGTTCATTTGTCGGGCAGCTCACAGGATGAAATCCTCCCTCCCTGATGAGGGGGGATTTTTTTGCATAAAAAAAACGAAAAAATAGCAATTTGCACAAAGTATGTCGAAAAAACAAAAATTGTATTAAAATGCATACATTTTTTTCCACATCAATAAAATGTGGAAAACCCTGAAAAAATAAGTTATACACAAAGTTATCCACATTATCCACAAGGATAAGATGTGGAATATTTGATTTACATAAAATTTTTGGAAACAAATGTTTTGGTTAATAATCATAAAGTTTGTTGAAATGGTAATTTTTTTTATAAAATCTATTGACTTTTTCAAATGTCCGGGTTTCTCATTTTTAAGTTGCGGCTATGGTTGAAAACGTGTATATTGTAATTGCCGGAATTTGTACAGTGTGGATAACTTCTGCTTAGACAGAAAATATTTCCGGCCAATGAATAATAACGGGGTAAACAGTATGAGATTAAGAAATATTCCCGGGGCGAAGGATGCTATTTTGGACAGCCCCTATGTAGTTCAGGAGCCATCCTCCCACAAGGGTATGTGGAGTGAGGTGTTCTCTGCAAAGCAGCCTGTTCATATAGAAGTGGGCATGGGAAAGGGCCGTTTTCTTATGGATATGGCACAGCTTCATCCGGAAATTAATTATATTGGAATTGAGATGTATGACAGTGTTCTTCTCCGAGCGCTTCAGAAAAGAGAAGAGCTGGAAGCGGAGGGGAAAAAACCGGAGAATCTGTTTTTTATGCGCATGGATGCCCGGCTGCTGCCGGAAGTGTTTGAAAAAGGCGAGGTGGACAGGATTTATCTGAATTTTTCAGATCCGTGGCCAAAGGCCCGCCATGCAAAGCGTCGGCTGACATCCCGGGAGTTTCTGGAGCGTTACGACAGGATCCTGACCAGGGACGGGTGCGTGGAATTTAAGACAGATAATCGTCCGCTGTTTGAGTTTTCTCTGGAAGAGGCTGCCGCATCCAAATGGACACTGACAGCTCATACATTTGATCTTCATCATACGCCGGAGATGATGGAAGGAAATGTTATGACAGAATATGAAGAAAAATTTTCCTCTATGGGGAATCCCATCTGCAAGCTGATCATTCAGCGGCCGTGATTGCAACCTGATGCGGCGCGGCCGGATGCAAGGCATTCTTCCACTGGCTCCGCCTGCAATCCGCCGGGGGCTCAACTTTCAGAACGGGATTGTCATCTGCTACTGGAAGTTGTATTCATAATATAGAAAGAATGGCATATGATAAGGTAAGAAATATTATAATATGTACCGGCCACAAGAGGTCGGTACACCGGGCAGATTCGGATGTTCTGGATCAGGAGTCTTTAATATGGGGATGAGAAAGAGATATTCCGTGAAAAATATTATCACAGAGTTTGCATATGATCATCGTAATATGCAAAAAAGGGTTCGAAAAGTCCATGAATCAGCAAAAGAATTGAGCAATCTGCTGGACAAAATGGAGGAAAAGGCGGAAAAAAAGGAGAAAAAGTAACAAAAGAAACAATAGCAGGAAAAAAACAGGAATTAACTATTGACTTTATAAAAGTTTTCTAATATAATATTTCTTGCGTTGAGGAACAAAAGACACAACGAAATATGCGCTTTTAGCTCAGCTGGTAGAGCACCTGACTCTTAATCAGGGTGTCCAGGGTTCGAGCCCCTGAAGGCGCACTTAGAACACTGTTTTTGCGGATAACATGATGCCGCGGGGACGGTGTTTTTTTGCGTGGTGCATTTTTCCTGGCTAGGAGTAATCCTCTTGCTCTTCATGGCCATTTTGGATCTATATACGTAGCCAGTGCGTAAGAATGCCCAATTTGCCTGCTCTTCATGGCCATTTTGGATCCAAATACGTAGCTGGCGAGTAAGAATGTCCAATTCGCATGCTCTTCGTCGTCATTTTGGATCTCTATACCGAGATACCGCGGAAGAAGATCCAATTTACTTGCCAGAAACAGTCCCTCGCATTCAGACGCGCCGCGGCAAGAACACCAGAGTCATTCTTGAAGAAGGTAAGGTGCGTGGGAACAGTAACAGAGGCGTATCCCCTGATTTCAGGGGATTTTTCTTTACAGAAAACTGGCTGGGAAGTATAATAAACCATAGGAAAAAGGGTTACTGTTCGCTCCGTTTGCAGTAACGAATAGTAAGGAGGAGAGAGAAATGTTTTGTCCGAATTGTGGAACAAATGTGGATGAAAAAAGCTTATTCTGTCCTGAATGTGGAAAAAAACTGGATTCCTCCGGTGTACCGGGTCAGACTCCGCTGAAGATGGCGGAACAGGAGCACCAGCGGGAAAAAGCTTCCCTTCAGGACGGTGGAAATCAGACAGGACAGCATCAGCAGCGTCAGCAGTATCAGCAATATCAGCAGGAGCCACCCAGACCATCCAGGAAAAAGCCTGCACCGAAAAAGAAAAAAAGCAATGCTTTTTCGGTGGTGTTAAGTGTGACAGCAGTTCTTCTTGTGGCAGTGCTGATATCGGTTGTTATTTTTGGCATGATCAGAAAAAAGAGTGATGATGGGACGACTACTTCTTCAGGAGGTGCAGGGGCAGCGATCGTAAACAATGATTCTCCGGAGAGCGGTGAAATCAGAGAGGGAGAAGAGCCCACAGAAGAGCCCACAGAGGTACCCACGGAAGCACCTACAGAAGCTCCTACGGCAACACCGTCTCCTGTGCCGACAGCAACACCGACGCCTACGCCGGCACCGACCTGGGCAGGGAAGACCACACGGGATCAGCAGCAGAGCCTTCTCACTACAGGCAACAAGCTGGATCAGAGCTATATGAACAATATTTTGAATTCCAATGCAGCTACAAGAGCTGTATATGTGCTGGATGTTAATAATATGGAAGAATACGGAGTGGAAAACTCCGATACGCCCCTTCCTGCATCTGCGCTGATCGGCGTTCCCATTTTATTTACTATTGCTGAGGATATTGAAAACGGACTGATCACTCAGAATACATCCGTGACATTTTCCTATACATTTGAAGGGGGAAGAGGAAACCTGAAAAGCAGTCAGCACGGTCAGAGCTTCCCTATCCTGCAGCTGTTAAGCGCGGCTCTTTTGTACAGCGACAATAATGCCCTCAATTCACTGATCGATTATCTGGGACTGGATCATATTAATTATGTCTGCAGGAATGCAGGTTATACCAGCGTGGATATGCAGAGAAAGCTTATGGCGTCAAGCTCCAACCTAGAGAACTATATCAGTGCAAAAGATGCGGTTATGATGATCAATGCAATTTATCAGAATAATTACAGTGTGATCAGCAGAAGCTTTCTGGAATCCAATTTTTATATTGCAGCAGGAGATACATCAAATACAGGAATGTATGCGGCGGGCCACCGTTACCAGACGTTTTTGAATCTGAACGGTGTTACAGATACCAGATACAATGAAATCGGTGTTTTTGTTCAGGGAGATAAAGTTGTTATTGCATGTATGCTAACAGCCAACGGCAACAGTGAAAGATCTGTTTATATGGTAAATGATCTTACTTCGTACATAGTAACAGCATTGATGGGATAATCATAAGGAAAGAGAAGTATGGAAAAAAGACGTAAATTATTTTTCGCGCTGTTTCTGTGCACAATGGGAATGATAATACTGGCGATCCTTCTGGGAGGACGTATTCTGTGGAACTGTTACCATGCAGAAAACCAAAAGGAACCTGTGCAAAATACCATGGAAGTACCGGACAGCACAGATGGAGCATCAGCGGGGCAGGACGGACAGTCTGCACCTGAGCCGGAGCCTGTGCTTACAGCAACACCGGAGCCCACGGCCACTCCCACTCCCCTGCCTACTCCTACGCCGGAGCCGGTGCCCCGGGAGGGCCTTAACGATCTGAAGGTGCAGCTGGAAAACCAGATCAGCGGCTGGGCAGGAACATGGTCTGTATATGTGTGTGATCTGCAGGCAGAGGAATATATGTCTCTGAACAGTGCACCCATGAAAGCGGCCAGCCTGATCAAGCTTTATATTATGGGGGCAGTGTACCAGGCTATTGAAGCCGGAACGCTGGAGGAAACACAGGAAATAGATTCTCTTCTGAATCAGATGATAACCATAAGCCACAATGAATCCTCCAATGAGCTTGTACGTCGGCTGAGTCCTACGGGAACCCATGAAGATGGCATGCCGGTGGTAAATGCATTTGCTTCTCAATGGGGATTTACAGATACCAGCCAGGGAAGGGATCTGCAGGATTTCAGGGAGGTACCTCCTCCGGGAGAAAATTATACATCCGTAAATGACTGCGGACATTTTCTGGAAATGGTCTACAAAAAAGAATGCGTTTCAGCGGAGGTCAGTGAAAAAATGACAGCCCTTCTAAGGGCGCAGACCCGGACCTGGAAGATTCCGGCAGGGCTTCCGCAGGGTGTGGGATATGCAAACAAAACAGGCGAGCTTTCCGATGTGGAGAATGATGTGGCGATCGTTTACGGAGCAGAAGCCGGGGCGAAGGATTATGTGATCTGTGTAATGACCGGCGATCTGACAGATGTGGGAACTGCTCAGCAGAATATTCAGACATTATCAGGAATGGTCTATGAGTATTTCCGGGCTGCAGCATCGGCCGGACAATGAGGGAGGAAAAGAGAGTATGTTTTGTCCAAATTGTGGAAGTAAAATAGATGACGACAGTATTTTCTGTGAGGAATGCGGGGCACGGGTCAGCTTTGAGGAGCCGGTAAGGGAGTCACGCCCCAGAGGAAAAAGCAGTGGAAGAAGCAGGTCTTCTGGCGGGCGTAAACCACAGAAACGCCATTATGCAGGGAAGTTTATCCTGACATTCCTGGCAATATTTCTTGTGGCAGTACTGGTTATCGGGGGCATCAATCTGGTGCTGTATATGAAGGTGAAGAATTACACGCAGGGTGTGAAGCAAAGCTTCTGGGAGAGCTTTGGGATTGAAAACAGGGTAGAAAATGAAAGCCAGGAAGAACTGGCAGATGAGATTGAGAATCTGGTGAACGAGGATTCTGAAGCGCAGGAGGATACCCGGGATCAGAGCGATTCCGGAAGTCAGGATGGTTCCGAAGAACAGAATGATGCAGCGGCATCTGAAGAGGATGTCTGGGAGGAGGAGCCTGTGGTGGAAATGGAAAAAGAAAAGCCCACCGCTGTACCTACGGCAACTCCTCAGCCGGAAAATGTTATTGTACAGGCCAGTGTGGTCACAGATCAGGCAGAGGTTACGGCGCTGAAAACCGGAGCCATGCTTCCACAGACTTCCGTGACGGGAAGTACGGCATCATCTATGATTAAGCAGACAAAAAATGACAATCTGCCGATTTATCTGTTTGACAACGACCCCACCACAAGCTGGCAGGAGGGTGTGAGCGGACCTGGTATCGGGGAATATGTACAGTATTCCTTTGATAAGGAATATACGGTAACAGCATTGACCTTCCGTCTTGGAAACTGGAAGGATGAGCGTTATTTCTATGGAAATAACAGGCCGAAAACACTGAAAATCGAGACTGACCGGAATGTGTGGGTGGTAACCTTCCCGGACAGCTGGACGGAATTCGGTGTGAAGTTTTCTTCGCCTGTAAAGTGTAAAGAGATGAAAATACGTGTGGAAGAGGTTTATTCCGGAAGTCAGTGGGATGATACGCCTATTTCAGATATGGGTGTATGGTGCACCAAAACAACATCATAGAAAGAACAGATAATATGAAAAAAAAGAAGCTTCATTATATTAAGAAGAAAGTCCTTTTGGCATGGTGTCTTCTGGCAGTTCTGTCTGTTCCTGTTTATGCGGAGGAGCAGACAGCTCAGATCCATCCTCCCGGGGAAACAGCACAGATTCAGCCGCCTCAGACAGATGCAAGTATACCTGCGGGACAGAGACAGCAGGAGGAAGGGCAGATCAGTGCACCGGCCTCTTCGGGCAGTTCGGTTATGACGGTGTCTCTTCGCAGCCTGGATGCGTATGAGGCGGGGGCGATCCTTTCTCCTGTCATACTGGATATGAATAACCCGGGAATCTATTTTACCCAGCGGGAAATTCAGGTGGGAGATGCGGTGTATGAACGGATCAACGGGAAATCCTACCGGGATAATCCGGACATTGCACTGTCCCAGCTGCGCTATCTGAAAATGCTTCATTATAATTTTGACGGAGCCATTCAGGTGGGGGAAATGATCGTCAATGAGGCAATTGCGGCAGATGTGCTGGTGATTTTTCAGAAGCTGTTTGCTTACCGGTATCAGATTCAGTCCATGTATCTGGTGGATAATTACTGGACCGGTGACGGAAACAGCACAGATACGGCATCAATTGAACAAAACAATACGTCGGCATTTAATTACCGTCCGGTAACGGGAGGAAGCAGCCTTTCCAATCATGCTTTTGGCTGTGCCATTGATATCAATCCCCAGCAGAATCCCTATGTATGGTATGACGGCAACGGGAATCCCAACTGGTCCCATGCCAATGCCAATGACTATATTGCCCGTGACACGGGATATGCCCATGTGATCACAACCACAGATCTCTGTTATCAGCTTTTTACGGAATATGGTTTTGGCTGGGGCGGAAACTGGGACAATCCCAAGGATTATCAGCATTTTGAACGGAGCGTGGGATAAAATGACCTTGACACAACTAAAATATGCCATTACAGTGGCGGGAGCCCATTCTATGAATGAGGCTGCCCGTCTGCTGTTTATTTCTCAGCCGAGTCTGTCCACTTCCATCAAGGATCTTGAGGAAGAAATCGGAATTGAGATCTTCAGGCGATCCAATCGGGGAATTTTTGTGACGCCTGAGGGGGAAGAATTCCTGGGATATGCCCGCCAGGTGGTGGAGCAGTATGAGCTGATGGAACTGAAATATATTTCCAAGGAACAGGCCAAACAGAAATTCAGCGTATCCACCCAGCATTATACCTTTGCGGTAAGGGCTTTTGTGGAGATGGTGAAGCAGTTTGGAATGGATAAATATGAATTTGCAATCCACGAAACAAGGACAAGTGATGTGATACAGGATGTCCGGAATTTCAGAAGTGAAATCGGCATTCTTTATGTGAATGATTTTAACAGAAACGTGCTGATGAAGCTTTTTAAAGATAATAATCTGGAATTTCATGAGCTTTTTGACTGCAGCATTTACGTATATATGTGGAAAAATCACCCCCTTGCCGATCGAAAGGAAATTGCACTGGAGGAATTAAGCGAGTATCCCTGCCTGTCCTTTGAGCAGGGCTCCAATAATTCTTTTTATTTTGCGGAAGAGGTTCTCAGTACCTATGAGTATAAGCGGCTGATCAAAGCGGATGACAGAGCAACCTTTCTGAACCTTATGGTGGGGCTTAACGGTTACACACTCTGTTCCGGAATTATCTGTGAGGAACTGAACGGTTCGGATTACTGTGCGGTGAAGCTGAAATCAGATGAAATTATGACTATTGGATATCTGGTGAGAAAAGGCTCCAATATCAGTGATTTGGGAAAGAAATATCTGGAAGAAATTAATAATATGAGTCTTGTTATAGCCTGAGACTATAACTAATGCTAAGTTTTAGGAATTAACACATTTCTCTGAAGTGTGGTATAGTAAACCTATCAACGTTGAAGGAATAAAAAAGAATAAGAGGAAAAGACATGTCTGCAATTATAATTGAAAATGTCTGCAAGACCTTCCAGTCGAAAGACGGAACGGTGGATGCACTGAAGAATGTAAGTCTTTCCATAGAATCCGGTGACATTTACGGAATCATTGGAATGTCCGGTGCCGGCAAGAGTACGCTGGTACGATGTATGAATTTCCTTGAGGTTCCCACAGAGGGCAGGGTGCTCATTAACGGAAAATCTCTGGGAGATTACACAGAAAAAGAGCTTCGTAAACAGCGGGAACGAATCGGAATGATTTTTCAGCATTTTAACCTGCTGATGCAGAAGTCAGTAATCGAGAATATCTGTTTCCCGTTATATATACAGGGCAGAAAAAAAGCAGATGCCCACAAGAGGGCGAAGGAGCTGCTGGAAATCGTTGGCCTGGCTGACAAGGCCAATGCCTATCCGGCACAGCTTTCCGGAGGACAGAAGCAGAGGGTGGCTATTGCAAGAGCCCTGGCGTCAGATCCGGAAATCCTCCTGTGTGATGAGGCGACCAGTGCACTGGATCCTCAGACCACCTCATCCATACTGGAGCTTCTTAAAAATATTAACCGTCAGTTTGGAATTACCATTGTCATCATTACCCATCAGATGTCTGTTGTCCGGGAAATCTGCAACCGGGTGGCAATCCTGAAGGATGGTGAAGTGGCAGAGGAGGGATGCGTTTCTGATATTTTTGCTAATCCCAGCTCCCAGGTGGCGAAGGAACTGATCCGTAAGGATACCGGAAGCGAGGAGGAGCAGCCCAGACGGCCAAAGACTCCCGATGAAATTACAAGCGGTGAGATCATCCGTATTGTATTTTCCGAGAATTCCGCCTTCGAACCGGTAATCGCAAATATGATTCTTACCTTCCAGGAACCGGTCAATATCCTGAAGGCCGACACAAAGAATGTGGGCGGCGTTGCAAAGGGAGAGATGATTCTGGAATTTATGAAAAACAGTGCCCGTTCAGAAGAAATGAAAGAGTTTCTCAAACAGCGAGGCCTGGCAATAGGGGAGGCAAAGGATTATGTGGGATAAGGCTATAATTGAAATGATTGCCCTTGGCGTATGGGAAACCGTTTATATTACGCTGATATCCACAGCGATGGGTTACGCGATCGGTCTTCCGATGGGTATTCTTCTGACAGTAACTGATAAGGACGGCTTAAAGCCGAATGCATTTATTTATAAAATTCTGGATGTAATCGCAAATATCGTACGAAGCATCCCGTTTATTATTCTGCTGATCCTGCTGATCCCTGTCACGAGACTGCTGGTAGGAAAAAGTTACGGATCAGTGGCAACTATTGTTCCGCTGGTTGTGGCAGCAGGACCATTTATCGCCCGAATGGTAGAGTCCTCTCTGAAAGAGGTTGACCCGGGTGTGATCGAGGCAGCAAAAGCCATGGGCGCAAGCGATTCAAGAATTGTGTTTAAAGTGCTTCTTGTAGAGGCAAGAACCTCTCTTGTAACAGGAGCCACCATTGCAACCGGAACCATTCTTGGTTATTCGGCCATGGCAGGAACGGTTGGCGGCGGCGGACTTGGAGCCATTGCCATCCGGTATGGTTATAACCGGTATCAGGTAGATATCATGATCGTAACGGTTGCGCTTCTGGTTATTCTGTTCCAGGTGTTCCAGACGGTGGGCATGACAATTGCTTCCCGTTTAGATAAAAGAAAATAAAAAATTAAAAATAAAAAATCAAAGGAAAAATGGAGGTATTTATTATGAAAAAGGCAGTAATCGCAGCATTGGCAGGAGTTCTGGCATTAAACGCACTGAGCCTGAATGTATTTGCAGAAGAGGACAAGACCATCACCGTGGCTGCATCCGCAACACCACACGCAGAAATTCTGGAGCAGGCAGCACCGCTTCTGGAAGAAAAAGGCTACAAACTGGAGGTTACCATTTTTGACGACTATATTCTTCCAAATGAGAACGTAGAGAGCGGCGATTTTGATGCAAACTATTTCCAGCACATTCCTTATCTGAACAGCTTCAACGAAGAAAAAGGAACACATCTTGTAGATGCAGGCGACATTCACTATGAGCCATTCGGAATTTATCCGGGAACAAAAGACAGCTTGGATGCTCTGGAAGACGGCGATTCCATCGCAATTCCAAATGACACCACAAACGAAGCAAGAGCACTTCTTCTCCTTCAGGACAACGGAATCATCACACTGAAAGAAGGCGCAGGCCTGGAGGCAACTGTTCTTGATATCGCAGAAAATCCAAAGAACGTAGAGCTTGTTGAACTGGAAGCTGCACAGGTAGCACGTGTTGCAGAAGAGACTGCATTTGTAGTCCTGAACGGAAACTACGCTCTGGAAGCAGGATACTCCGTAGCAAAAGATGCACTTGCATATGAGTCCAGCGATTCCGAAGCTGCAAAAACATACGTAAACATCATTGCAGTTAAAGAAGGCAACGAAGAAAACGAAGGCATCAAAGCTCTTGTTGAAGTCCTGAAATCTGATGAGATCAAGAATTACATCAACGAGACATATGACGGCGCAGTAATTCCGTTTGAGGGAGAATCCGTAGCAGCAGAGGAAGCTGCTGAATAAGAATAAGCTGTAGCTGCAGAGCAGAAATATTGAAAATTATTGGGGACGGGGAAAAGTGATATTTTTCCCCGTCCTTATTGCTATGTCCTATGTTTCTGATGATAGGTTGAATTTATCCTAAAATTGTGTACACTATAAGTAAATAAGAAAAGGAGGGGTGTAACCATGACAATCAATACCAATGCAATGGTGTCTATTACAGAAGCAAATCAAAATTTTTCTAAAGTGTCCAGGCTTGTTGATGAGCTTGGTACAGTTGTAATTTTAAAAAATAATGTTCCAAGATATCTTGTGATTGATTTTAGTAAAGCGGATGCAGAGACAGAGGCTAATGATGAAGACGTGTTAGTGGTTTCCGAGAGATTAATTGCTCAGAATCGAGAGGCATATGAGGTGCTCGCGAAATGATCAAACTTACCAAGAGGCAAATCAGGAGTTGTTTCCGACTATTCAGGCAAAGGCAGCTCGTTTAGGATTCGGATTGATTAAAAATCATGCAATGGTTGATGGCAATAAAAGAATTGGAACACATGCAATAATAAAATAATTAAGCAGTGAGTCTGAAAGATCGGATTCACTGTTTTTTGGTTCCTTTATAATAAACCTATACTTGCTCCCTGAATATAGTATGGAATAACGAAGTAAGCTGAAAATATCGCAAAAATCGTGTATAAAAAACGCGGAAACAACTGATTTTTAATAAATAAAAAATGCGGGAACCGGAGGACATATGTTTAAGAGAAAAATAAAGAGCCAGGGAACCTGTTAACGTGGTTATTCTTTACACAAAAATAAAAATGGGTTATAATGGGTTATGCGAAACGGGGTGATCATATGGATATTAATAAACGAATTGTTGAATTGGAAAATGAGATTGCTGCCATGCCTCAAGGGTCAATTAATATAAAGAAAATAAACGGTAAAGAGCAGCCTTATTTACAATGGACAGAGAATGGAAAGAGCAAAAGCAAGTATATAAAAATAAGCGAGAGAGAACAAATTTTTGCAGGAGTGGAACGTCGAAAACAATTGCAGGAAGAGCTGCGTGAGTTGAAAAAAAATAATGTTATTGAAATACCGAGAACAACAAAATTTGAAACGTCTGTTATTATTGGCAGTCGTCTTCTGGCTATGACAAAAGGCGTGAGAAATTGGAAAGAGCGTGATTGTTTCAGGCAACTTCAAAAATATTTGAATAGTGATGAAACAGACAGGGTATGTCTGGTCTTTGGTTTACGTCGAACCGGTAAAACAACAATGCTTCGTCAGGCTGTTTTAAAAATGACACCATTGCAGGTGGCAAAGACGGCTTATATTAAAGCCAGGAGAACAGATACTATGGCTGCGATGAATCGCGATTTGGAAAAACTTCTGGAACAGGGATTCGAGAATGTATTTATTGATGAAGTTACATTGATGTCGGATTTTATTGATTCTGCCGCATTATTCTCGGATATATATGCCGCACAGGGGATGAAAATTGTTTTATCCGGAACAGATTCTCTTGGATTCTGGTTTGCTATTCATCAGGAACTGTATGACCGTGCGTTTACAATTCATACAACATATATTCCATTTAAGGAGCATAGTCGTTTACTTGGGATAGATGATATAGATGAATATATTCGTTATGGCGGTACACTTCGTGCGGGAGAGTTAGATTTTGATGACAATGATGTAAATGCGGAAGATGCGTCTTTTCGTGATGATGAGTCCACGCGAAGATATATTGATACGGCTATTTGTAAAAATATTCAGCATTCATTGAATTGTTGTCAGGATGGAGAATACTTCAGACATCTGCAATCTTTATATGAAGCAGGTGAATTAACGGGGGCTATCAACCGGATTATTGAAGATATGAATCATCGTTTTTTGATTAGGATTTTAGTGAATAGATTCAAATCACATGATTTGGGTTCTGCTGCTGATGTACTTAGAAAAGACCGTGATCCGGATCGACGCAGTGATATTTTAGACCGGATAGATACAGAAGCAGTTACAAAACGTCTTATGGATTTACTTGAAATTCGTAATAAGGAAGAGCAGTCTATTGGTATTACCAATGCGCATGTAGAAGAAATTAAGGAATATTTGAAGGCTCTTGATTTGATTGTTGATATTCCGGGAGAAACAATTATTCCAAGTGCAGAACCGTTGGAAAATATTATTTTTACACAGCCAGGTATGCGTTATTGTCAAGCCCAGGCGCTGGTGCATTCTTTAGCGAAGGATGAATTATTTGCAGCACTAAGTGAAAAAGAAAAAAACATGGTATCTGAACGTATTTTAGAAGAAGTGCGCGGGCGAATGATGGAAGATATTGTTCTTTTGGAAACATCGAAATCTGTAAAAAGACATAAACGGGTTTTCAAATTACAATTTGCTGTTGGTGAGTACGATATGGCGATATATGATCCTGAGTCAGATACGTGTGAGTGTTATGAGATAAAACATAGTAATCAAATTGTTCCGGCGCAGATGCGATATTTGCTTGATGAAGAAAAATTAAATCAGACAAGTAAGCGTTTTGGAGATATCACGAAACGATGTGTATTATATCGTGGTGAAGATACTGTATTAGAGAATGGTATCGAATACCGAAATGTGGAAAGGTATCTTAGAAACCAATAGGGAGCAGTGGGTTACAAGCTGTAATAAAGCATGCAGCAGTCTGTGCAAAAGAGAGGAGACAGAACATGGAAGAAACAAAAAAAGTAATTGCCCGGGAGGACTGTATTAAAACCTATGGCGGCAGATATTTTTCTCCGGTGGAGCCGGAAGCAGAAAACATCGACATTGGAGATATCGCGCATGCTCTGTCTTTATTATGTCGTGGGAATGGACACGTAACTCAGTTTTTTTCCGTAGGTCAGCATTGCCTGAACTGTGCAGCCGAGGCGGAGGCAAGAGGGTATTCCCGGCGTGTCTGCCTGGCATGTCTGCTCCATGATGCCAGTGAGGCGTACATGACAGATGTGACAAGACCATTGAAACGTCACCTGCCGGAATAC
>JAXFBD010000054.1:0-6291 GCA_034118545.1 Blautia sp. | reverse complement strand
CCGCATTCTCTTTTTGCCATGGTATCTTTCCCCCTGTTATTTCCTGTATTTTTTTTAATACTGCCACAAATTATATTTGGCAGTCTATAGTAAACTTTTTATAATATATTGCAAATTCAATTCTTTTCCTGACTCTGACCTGAAATATCCTTCTGCACCTGACGCGTCAGTTCCTCTCCGCCCTGCTTATACCATTCCTCCACAAATTCATCAAAATAGCTGATGGGCTGCCTTCCCATAATGATCTGAAGAAAAGCATTTTTTTCCAGATTCTGCAAAGACTGGGGCAATTCAATATTCACATCATGAAGATATCTCCTGCTGGGCGGACGGTAACTTGCATCCACCAGAAGTCCCACCGCCGAGACCCTTGATTTATAAGATGCCCAGTCCTCCGCAGTGTAAGAATCTCCCTCCAGATAATTTCTGCAGGCATCGTAATAAGATCGTTCTGCCAGACTCAGTTCCTCTTCTTTCATTGCTCCGTCCAGAACATCGCGGATATGTTCTGTCATTGTATATGTCGCCTCATTATAATCCACATTAATAACCAGCGGCCGGGCAGTGGGATCCACATTCAGTCCGAAATACTGATTCATTGCTTCAGCATCCTTTGCCTCATAGCGTGTATAATCAAAAAGTACACTGATGATTTTCATAACGATTTCCGGATGTGCATAGCCTTTTCTCACAACAACATATTTGTTGTCCCGAAAAGCCGCCAGGGTATTATCCTGTCCCTGATATTCCTGCGTGAGATAATAGGGTTCCCAGTCGCTGTCCGGATCCCGGCTGATTTCCTCCATCAGCGGATTATTTGGTGACCACCACAGCCCGAAAAAGGCGCCGCATTTTCCTTCCACAACCAGATCGCGCAGATTATTCTGGGCACGAAGAGCAAAATTAGGATCCAGAACGCCGCTTTCGTACAATGTATTCAAATAAGACAGGGCAGACTTTGTCTCCTCTGTCAGAGAACCGTAAATCGCCTCTCCTGAATCTGTCAGCTGCCATTTCTGGGGATATGCCCGAAACATTTCAAAAATCGGTTCAATGGAATAATTGCTGCTGGTATTTACGATAAGGGAAGTATCACAGATAAGCCCTATGGGATCCTCCCCTTCCTCTGCCCCCATCCTGTTTTCCTGAAATGCCTTAAGAATCTGCACCGCATCTTCCCAGTCCTTGGGTTCCTCCAGTCCCAGCTGATCCATCCAGTCCTTACGCAGCCACAAAAACCGCGGACCGTGATCGATCACAGTTTCCGGAAGCGCCAGCAGCCTGCCGTCAAATGTGCCTGCTTTCAGTAGTTCTTCCCCGTAACTGTCATACATTTCCTTGATTCTGTCTGTAGTGCATTTTTCATAAACCTCCGTCAGATCCTCCACAAGATCATTTTCCACCAGTTCCATCAGAATATCCCTGTCAGAGAGCACAAGAATATCCGGAAGCTTCCTATCCTTAACAATAACATTTACAAATTCATCATACCTGTCCTCATTTTCCATATAAATATTATCATTCTGAATATTCAGCATCTCACGAAGATAGCGTGTATATGCATTATCCTCATAAGTTTCTCCCTCAGGGAGATTGGAATTATTGGAACCGCTCATCTGCCCCAGGGTATAGGTTACAAGTTCCGGATATTTCCCGTAGGGTGTGGAAGCCGCCTCCTCCCAGACGCGCTGATCCTCTTCTGTGCTTTTTTCCTTCTGCTCTTCATCCACCGGATCCGAAACAGCCGCACAGGAAGAAAACGCCATTGCAAAAAGCAAAATAACTACTGCAAGCCCCGTTTTTCTATTTCGTCTCATTCTGCCTTCCTCCCTTTGGAACCCGAATCTCCACACGGGTTCCCTCGCCTACATGGCTGATTACTTTAATGGCATAGTTTGCCCCGTACAGAAGCTTCACCCTGTCATTGATATTTTTCAATCCATATCCTTCAGCCTGATAGCCAACCAGCTTTTCCGCAACCTCCTGCGCCATTCCCTCTCCGTTGTCCTCCACTGCCATAAGGATGTCCTCTCCATCCTGGACAAAATAAAGCTTCAGGATTTTTTCCCCCTCTTCCTTTTCATCCAGTCCATGCTCAAGAGCATTTTCCACAACCGGCTGCATGAGCAGCTTGGGAACCATTTCTGTCTTAATATCAGGATCAATCTCCCACTTTACCTGGAAATTATTGTCATGCATTACAAGCTGGATCTGAAGATACGCTTCAATATTTCGTATACAGCTTTCCACTGTTACCATCTCCGCTCCCTTACTCAGGGCAGTACGATAAAATGTGGAAAGAGCCAGCGTGACATGACTGATCTGATCCTGATGACTGCGAATCGCCATCCAGTTAATAATGGACAGAGAATTATACAGAAAATGAGGGTTTATCTGTGCCGTCAGCGCCTTCAGCTCAAATTCCTTCAACGTCAGCTGATTTACATAACGTTCCTGAATCAGCCTGTCTATCTCCTCCATCATGCTGCGAAAGCTTCGAATAAGAATTCCCACCTCATCTTTGGAATCACTGTATACAGTAACCTTCCGATTGCCATGATTCATTTCATTCATGTTTTCCGTAAGGGCCTCGATTCTTCTGGTAAACAGCCTTGAAAATGCAAATCCGCATACGGCTATGATCAGAACGCACAATAAGATCAGAGGTACTTCACCCAGCAAAACCTGAGAAACCGAAATATTAATGGACGCTTTTGAGCGATACATGAAAAATCTCCAGTCTGTTTCTTTACTCTCGCTCACCACCCGTTCAAATTCCTGTGCTTTTTCCGCAGAAACCTGAACACTGTCTGAAGTCTCTGAAAATAATCCTTCCGGAGTATTATCTCTGTAATAAAATATCTCACCGTTTTTGACGGAGACCATTCCGGCAGACTGCTCGTCCAGGGAATTCTGAAAAGGCTGCAGGATCTTATCAAAATCAAGAATAAGGCAGAGTATCGCCTCCAGATTCTGTCCGCTGTATATTTTGCGAACGGCAGAAATCTCCTTCCTCTGCGGATTTACAAGCCACTGTACCTCAACATTATCTTCTGTCTTCTCATTCCACCACTCTTTAGCGGCTTCCTCCAGCGGCACCAGTGTATATTCATGACGTACCTTAATACTTCTGGCATAAAGCTTTATTTCCAGAATGGCATCATGATAGGATTTCGGTACAGTTAAAAGAGGATCGATCGTCTGTGTATATTTCTCATATGCCAGATAATTATCCATAATATCATTGTTGATCACTTCTTCGATTTCCGGGGAATATGTCAGATAATTAAGAAGGCTTCTGTAGACTGCGATCTGAGAATCAATGCTTTCTCTGGTCTGATCCAGCATGACCTCCATTGCGTTCACTTCTCTGTCCTGAAGCAGACTTTTCATTTTGCTGTGATTATAAACCACCAGCACCATCATAGGAACTAAGCTGGCAACCACAACAAGGATTGTCAGCTTATGACGGTATTTTATGTCATTCAGTTTTTGATATAATTGCTTCATCATCGCCGGTTCCTTTCCGGTAGGATTCAGGGCTGCTTCCATAATATTCCCGGAAGCTTCTGCAAAAATATGACACATTTGCAAATCCCACCTCTTCGCTGACCTGTGCCACCTTCCGGTTTGTTGTACAGAGAATTTCTTTCGCCTTCTCCATTCGGAATACACGGATATAGCGGTTCAGATTCATGCCGGTTTCCTTCTTAAAAATAAAGCTGAGATATCCGGAGGAGAGATAAACCTTTTCCGCAAGCATTTCCAGACTGAGATCCTCCGAATAATGATGATAAATGTAATTCTTTACCGCTGCCACCTCATTGCGGGATTCACTGGCAGAACGTTCCAGAAACTCTTCGTATTCCCGGATATTGCTTTCTGTTACCTCAATGATCTGATTGATATCATTACAACTGTAAAGCCTGTCGATCTCTTTTTCCAGTGTCTTTTCCTGTGCAAAACGGCTCTCCTGAAACAGCTCCTGGATCACATTTGCAAAAACAAACTTGGTATACATGGCGGAAAATTTCTGATCTTCCCTGTATTTCTGTGCCAGACAGCGGAAATGATTTTTCAGCTGTTCCGTATCCTTCCGGCTGATATCTTCAGAGATCATCTGCATCAGACGGGAATCCTGAACTTCCTGGCTGACCGCACGTTCTTCATCCACCTCACTGGTAAATACATGGGTATCGGGATGATAAAATTTTTCTTCCATCTGCTGTTCCAGTTCACCCAGAATCACCGGGAGATTTTCATATCCTTCAAATTTTCTGCTCACAGAAAGATGTACTCTCACAGAAAAATTGCGCTTCAAAGCCAGGTAAAGCTGCTGTGCAACAAGCACATAATCACAATACTGATCCTGGAACAAAAACAGCGACTGCCTTCCGTTAAGGTTCAGATAAAAGAAATTTCTGCGCAGCTCATTCTGAAGAAGCTCTGCCACATGATCCTCATCCGCATCAAAAAAGTTTTCCTCTGTCTCCGCAAGAATCGCACAGTGCCAGCGGTTCCATTTCTCCAGATCCATTATTTCCGCTGCTTTTTCCAGAAAATCTCTCCGTCCGCTGTAAATGTAATTCTGCAGAAAATACTGCTGAAGAAAATCCTGTTCTTTTCTGTTTTTGATTTCCTTGGATTTTCTTCTGGTGATCTCTGTTTCTACACGTTTCAGAGTCTCATGAAAACGCACCGGATCCACAGGCTTTAAAACATAATCACATACCCCGTTGCGGATCGCCTCCTGAGCAAAGGAAAAATCATTATAGCCACTGAAAATAATGGTTTTCAGGTTCTCATTTTCTTTTCTGGCTCTGGCAGCCAGTTCCAGTCCATCCATATGCGGCATTTTCACATCTGTCAGGAGAATATCTATATCATGCTCACGAAGCACCTGAAGCGCCTGCTTTCCATTGGCTGCCTCGTAAATCTCCCATTTGTCCTTCTCATCAGATAAAAGGAAACGAATACCTTCCCTCTCTATTTTTTCATCATCTACTATCAATACCCGATACATATCTGTTTCCACCCCATTAGTACCATAAAAACAAAAAATCCATTAACCACAAATAAAGATAGCTCTGTCCTTTCGTTCAGAACTATCTTTATTTTATCATCTTCAGGATATTTTGGAAAGAAATTTCTAACCTTTTACTGCTCCTGCAACAACACCTTCAATGATATACTTCTGGCATGCCAGATAGAAAACGATGATCGGAATAATCGCCAGAACAAGTACACCCATCATAGCTCCCATATCAACAGAACCATATCCACCCTTCAGATACTGAACTGCCATGGGAATGGTCTTCCATTTTTTCTGGTCAAGAACCAGAGAAGGCAGAAGGTAATCGTTCCATACCCACATAGCCTGCAGGATGGCAACGGTAATACAGGTTGGTTTCATAATAGGAAGTACCACCTGGAAATATGCCTGAATGGGGTTGCATCCGTCAATCTGTGCCGCTTCTTCAATTTCCAGCGGAATAGATTTTACAAAGCCTGTAAACATAAATACGGACAAACCTGCACCAAATCCAAGATATACGATAATGATACCTACCGGATTTCCCAGATGAAGTACATTGGCTGTTTTGGACAACGTATACATAACCATCTGGAAAGGCACGATCATGGAAAACAGACAGAGATAATAAATTGCTGTTGTAAAGCGGTCTTTTACGCGCATAATATACCATGCTGTCATGGAACAGAACAGAATGATTGCAAGCACGGAGAAAATTGTTATAAACAGGGAAGTAAAGAATGCACTGATAAATCCTGTCTTTTCAATACCGCTGATATAGTTCTCAATTCCTACAAACATTTTATCTGTGGGAATCTTAAATGGCTCTCTGTTAATATATACCTTTTTCTTAAAGGAGTTTATAACGATCAGCACAATGGGAAATACCCAGATTAAAGATAAAACTGTAAACAGCGCCGTAAGCAGACCGCTGAATTTACTTTTCTTTTCCATCATATTACTGCTGCACCTCCTTTGATCTGGTAAGTCTTGTCTGAACAATGGCAATAAGTGCTACAAGAATAAAGAACACAACTGCCTTCGCCTGACCTACACCTTCCCATCCGTTTCTTGTATAGAACGTATTGTAAATATTCAGGGCGAGCATTTCTGACATCTTGGAAGGCTCACCAGCTGTCAGTGCCAGGTTCTGGTCAAACAGTTTGAAGGAGTTTGTCAAGGTCAAAAAGGTACATATTGTTATAGACGGCATTACCATTGGGATAGTAACATACCGCAGAACCTGCGCACTCGTTGCA
>JAXFBD010000053.1:0-8016 GCA_034118545.1 Blautia sp. | reverse complement strand
GATCTTTTTTATCAATTCTTGCTCTTTAGATCCCATTGAGCGCGGGAAAAGCAAGCGATTTGGACATTTTCACCGGAAAACTCATCCTTCAAATCCATTTGCAGCGGAAAGGTTGACTTATCTATACATCCTCTTATTCTTCTTATTTAACATCTCCCAGACAGAATCCCTGCGTATCCACGCTGAGTGTATAATATTTCAGAAGGAGATTATTATCTGCTTCTAAACCGACTTGCCCCTGCTTAGCGCTGTGCTACGTTTGAATCGGGGGGCTGCTTCTGAAATATTACAGGCCGGCATTGCTGCCGGCCCTGGATAATAATATGGAATGCCTGTACGGATGAAGATCAAAATTCATAAAAAATAAAGTGATATGTCATTGATATTTATGATTGAGCAAAGAAATATCAATGAGGACATACTGCGTATGTTAGCACATTATTCACAGTTCCAATTTCTAAGTAACCACACTTCGTACATTTCTTCGCATTATACTCAGTAATTGTACATCCTCCTGAACTGTTTGATTTATGAAGCCTATAATAACCACTTGTCATAGTATGATTACAAAGAGCATACGTTGATGCATCTATCGATTCATCAGAAACTATAATCTGTATTCCATCTTCAGTTACAAATACACCATCTACATCTTCTAATTCAGAACAATCTGAAAAACTATCATTATAAAACGCTCCAAATTCACCCTCACTCAGAACCTCCGTCGCATTCTCATCCGTTGAAAGAAATGGCTCATACGCAAGTATGGTACATGCACTTGCAAATATGGTAACCGCCGAAACCAACACCGCTATTCCCTTCTTCATCACTCCTGTTTTCTTCATCATATAATTTATCCTCCTTTTCATTAATTTTTCTGAACCTGATAAATTATTTCTCCAGACCATCGAAAAAGGCTCATCCTCTGTCGATAAACTGATCAATAACTGCATATAACTCTTTTTCTCCTGAAATGTGCAGTTTTCAGTCGCATATGCATCACAGATATATTCTGCTGTAACACCATAAAGAAACAACAGCAATATGGCAATCGGATTTGTCCAATGTAAACAAATAATAAAAATACAAACAAGTTTCATAAAGCTATCATGATTTTTTCGATGTCTGTCTTCATGACGAAAACACATATTAAAGCAGGAATGAGAAAGACTTTTCTCCGGTACGATAATGGACTGTTTCAGAAATCCGACTGTGTATGGACTGTGAATACGTGGATTCACCAACACCGTCTCCTGATGTCCCTCAAAGTCAATTACCACTTTTTCTGACTGCGACATTAATTTCCGAATATCTAATCTATACCGGATAATCTGATAAAGCGCAAAGATTATCACACAGCACAGCCATGTTATTGACAGCACTGAAAGCCATTTGGGAATCCAGATTGATTCTCCCGAAGCCGAACTGCTCTGAACTGATACAATTTTATACAGATTCTGTTCGACATTAATATCTATCGGAACATCAAACCGTTCCACCATCTTATCCGGCAGCTTATACTTTATCAACTGAAATGGCATCAGATAAAAGAACATCCCCGTCAGCAGAAGTCTTTTTCCCAGCCGGAAATTATAAGTTTCTTTCTGAAATATCCACAGCAGGAGGCAGACTATGATTGGAATGGAGCCTGCGACGGACATACAAATATACAACATCATTTATGATTTATCCTCAAAATCCTCCAGGTATGCTAACAGCTCTTTTTTCTCTTCCTTGGTCAGATTTCTTTTTTTTGTCAGAGCATTTACAAGAACGGAGACAGGAATATCATAAGAGTTTCTTCTCAGAATTTCATCAATGTTTGAAAAAGCCATCGATTCCTCATTCTGTTCTTCCAGTCTTCTGCTTAAATTCACCGTTGTAATAAAAAAGAATATCAATCCTGCGGGAAGCAGAACGGACACAACTGCAGCACAAATTACATAACGCCATGCGTGAGTGCTTTCTGCGGGAGCTCCGCAGATCATTGCCACAAATAAACTCACTGCCATACAAATTATACACACAATCAAAAAAATGTTAAATAGTTTTTTCTTCATAACCGTTTCCTCATATCCCGAAGGATTTTCTATATTGAACAATTCAAAAGTAATTGACAAGATATCTGATAAATCATCTTTATTTACTTTATTTTAACACATTACGGCAATTTTCTGGCATTCTATTTGTCGAACACATCTGTCAATTTATCGGTTCTGTGTGAAGAATGCCTCTGGCGTTCTTGCCGCAACGTGGTCGAATGCAAAGTATTCTTCCATTGATCACGCCTGCGATCCGCCAGAGGCTCTCCATAAAAACCGCCTTTTTATTACAGATATCATTTATAATCCATAACAAGAAACATGGGTTTGATTGCCATGATCTCATCGTACTCTTCCTGTTCCACCGTCACGCTGGAATTCAGTGCCTTCAGATCCGACTTAAGTATTTCCATTGCCTCCTGTATGGTTTCTGTCCGGCCTGCCAGTAAAATATCCTTCATCCGTTTGAGCACCCCCGGGTGGGCATAACAGGCAGAAACCGGAAAATCCGGGTAATGATCCAGATATTTTTCCATGGCGGCAACTGCATCTGCCCAGCGGTTTTCCACGTATTTCCGGTTATTTTTTGCTGTGGGAAGCACATTTGCGCTGGAAAAAAGGAAAATCGCAGTCAGCCCAAACAGCAGGAAATACATTGCAAAGCCTGCGTGGTTTACGATCGCATAAATTCCGTATCCCAACGCTCCCACACCCAGAAGTGTGATAAACAGCGCCACCCATTTATACGCCGGATTGCTTTTTTCATAAGTACGTTTTCGCTTTGCGGCGCTGCTAAGCCCGGTGTACAGATCCGGCTTTCGCTTCAGATAAGTATCGGCTTTTTCCAGAAGCCGGATATTTTCACAGGCTGCTTCAGAAATATCCACCGTTTTTTTGGCCGAAAGCCTGCGCTCTTTTTCTGCCAGACGTTTTTCTGCCGCTGCACTGTGGACAGGAATTTCAGGATATGTGCATTCCATATAGGCAAGAAGCTGATCCACCTGTTCCTCATGCCGGAAATTACACTGCTTCTGCTGCCCATTGTCGTACTCCACGACCAGATATGGCAGAGAGGCGAACGCTCCTTTTCCCGTGAATCCGCCCTTACTCATGGCAACCCGCTTAAATACACGCTTTACCGAAGTCAGAGGAACATAATACCTGCAGTCAAAATAAAAGCTGTTCAGATAAATTGCCTTTTCCCCCACACCGCAAGGGCCGAACCTTCTGCATTTTTTTCTGTCATTTATTAATTCGTCTTTATTAATGGATGCCAATCCTAATTGATGTGGTACAAAAATCATACGGATATTCCTTCTTTATTTCTTGTTGCCTTCCAGAAAATACCAAGAAATACAGCTGCAAGGACAATGCCTGCAGGATAAGCGATCTTTGTTCCCAGATTCAGGCATTCCGGAGCGTAGAAGAAGTAAGTCATGGAAACAGCACTCATGAAGGTTGCCGGAACCACGGTAATCCAGTAATTCTTCTTTTCACGGAACAGATACATGCTTGCTGTCCAGAGAACGATCATTGCAAGTGTCTGGTTTGTCCAGCTGAAATATCTCCAGATGATCGTATAATCCAGGTGACCGATAACTGCACCTGCTGCCAGAAGCGGTACACAGAGAACCAGACGCTTTTTGAATTTATCCTGATCGATCTTGAACCAGTCTGCCAGAACAAGACGCGCACTTCTGAATGCAGTATCACCTGAAGTAATGGGACATACGATAACACCGATCATAGCCAGTGCGATTCCCACACCTCCCATGGTACGTGAGCATACATCATAAATTGCCGCGGACTGTCCGTTTGCCAGGATTTCACTTAAGCCTGTGCTGACTCCGCCTGTAACCTCATAAAGAGCACATCCGGCTGCTGCCCAGATCAGAGCGATCACACCCTCTGCAACCATGGCACCATAGAATACAAAATGGCCCTGACGCTCAGATTTCATACAACGTGCCATCAGAGGTGACTGTGTGGAATGGAAGCCTGAAATGGCACCACAGGCAACAGTAATAAACATAACGCTCCATACAGGAGTTCCCTTAGGATGCATATTTGTAAAATTGGACCAGATTTCCGGAATGGTGTAAGACGGATTTGTAAAAATACCGATAATTACGCCAATTGCCATGATAATCAGGCAGATACCGAAAATCGGATATACACGTCCGATAATTTTATCAATAGAAAGGAATGTAGCAATAAAATAATATGCCAGAATTACCCACAGCCAGAATTCTGTACTTGCCAGGATACCACCCACTCCGCCTTTGGAAAGCAGAGTTACGATCAGGCCTGCAGGTCCTACCGCGAATACAGTTCCCACCATTACCAGCAGAACAACACTGAAAACTCTCATCACATTTTTCATCAGACCGCCAAGATAAATTCCGCAGACCTCAGAAATAGATGCGCCGTTGTTCCGTTCGGAAAGCATACCGGAAAAGTAATCATGAACAGCTCCGGCGAAAATTGTACCAAAGGTAATCCAGAGAAATACCACCGGCCCCCAGAGAGCACCCTGAAGGGCGCCAAAAATCGGCCCCAGTCCGGCGATATTCAGAAGCTGTACAAGAAACAGCTTCCACTGCGGCATAACAACATAATCAACGCCGTCATTGATTTTTACCGCGGGAGTTTCCCTGTCATCCGGTGCAAAAGTATTTTCGACAATCTTGCCGTAGACGAAGTAACCTCCAATCAAAAGAGCCAGACAGATGATAAAACTAATCATAACAAAACCTCCTTTAAAATTAGAAATATAGTTTTACTTCACCTGCCATTATAGTACTCTTTTCACAAATTACAATGGAAATTTTCGGTTTTTTTATTATTTTTTCCTATAACTGCTGCAGAGTATTCATGTAAATTCTAAGCAGCTCCTTTTTCTTTTCAGAAAAGCTCCGGCAGATTTTCAGCAGCTCCTCCTCTTCTCCTGTGATTTTCCCGCACGCAGACTCTGGCTCTGTTCCCTGCTTCTCTGCACCGTCCCCGCACGCAGACTCCGGCTCTGTTTCCTGCTTCTCTGCACCGACCCCGCACGCAGACTCCGACTCTGTTCCCTGCTTCTCTGCACCGTCCCCGCACGCAGACTCCGGCTCTGTTCCGGACGTGCCTGCGCTTTCTTCGAACAGCTGGCTGATCGTCACTCCCAACACATTGCACATCAGCAAAACCGTATACATCTGCGGTTTTGTTCTGCCGTTCATAATATAGCTTACCGTGGAAGATGAAATCCCGGCCTCCTTCGCCACAGCGTAAGGAGTCATATTCTTCTGTTGGCAGAGTTTTTTCAATGCCTCGATCATTGCCTCGCATTCTTTATCCGGATTATACATTGTGATCTCTCCTGTCGTGTTATGAAATTCATCCATATTGTGCAACACACTAATTACTTAATGCTCTACAATATATACGAATTTCCGGAAAAAAAATCACAGATAAATTATCCTTTTTCGATTTTCGTCAGAACAATTCCGGCCAGAGCAAGAAACACCACCATAAATAATGCCAGTATTCCCCACGCTGTAAAAAGATGCTTCACCGGCATACCGCCAGCCAGGAAATGGTTTCTGTGGCTCCATCCAGTTTAAAATATTGCGCTCTAAATTATTAAGACGAACCGTCTTTGGCGGTTCATTGCCGTCAAAAATGGCAACTGCCATGCCTGTAGATGTGGAAGAATTTGATAAAGAAACCTTCTGTCTGGAGCCGGAAAAAGTATTGCACAGCATTAAATTCCGCCGCAGCATCCGCAAATATAAACCCGATAAAGTAAAAAAAGAATCGCTGGAAATGCTTTTGCAGGCCGGACGCTACACCGCCACTGCCAAAAACAATCAGGACAGCTGTTTTGTTTTCGTCCAAAACGAACTGGAACAGTTAAAAACCATGGTCTGGGATTTTATCGACAATATGGAAAAGCAGGAAGGCCGTCATATTGCAAGGGAGCTCCTTGCGTACGTATCTTTTAACCGGCGCAGAAAAGCCGATGCTGAAGATGATTATCTTTTCAGGAATGCTCCGGTAGTGTTGTACATAACCTCAGACTGGCCTCTGGACGCCGGTCTTGCAGCCCAGAACATAGAAACCATGGCAGTCTCTATGGGAATGGGTGCGTTATACAATGGCTATCTGGCAAGAATCACAGATGCCAATCCGGAAGCAAAAAAATGGCTTGGAATCGAAGGAAAAACAATTAAGGCCTGTATGCTTCTGGGCTATCCCGACAGAACCTACAGACGAACCGCTCCCAGAAAAAGTGCAAATGTAATCTGGAAATAAACTATCTGCAGAAAAACCTGCAAATAAAACCGGCTGGTAATGACCGACTGATATTAACCGGCCCGCCGAAGTGCACAGACTCCGACGGGTCGTTTTTCTACTCTACAGTAACGCTCTTTGCCAGGTTTCGAGGCTTATCCACATCTAATCCCTTTGCCACACTTACATAATATCCCAACAGCTGTAACGGTATCACCGCCAGACTGCCCACAAAATGCTCGTCAACCCTAGGAACATATACTGTAAAATCAACATGATCTTCTGTTTCATATTTTCCATAAGTAGTCAGTCCCATTAGATATGCTCCACGGCTCTTACATTCCACAAGATTGCTCATGGTTTTCTCATAAAGATCGCTCTGGGTCAGTACACCGATAACCAGTGTGCCATCTTCAACCAGACTGATGGTTCCATGCTTCAGCTCACCGGCGGCATATGCTTCACTGTGAACATAGGAGATTTCCTTCAGCTTCAGACTACCCTCCAGTCCTATGGCGTAATCTATGCCACGGCCAATGAAAAATGCATCACGGGCATTGGCATATTTGGCAGCAAACCACTGGATGCGTTCCTTGTCATCAAGAATTCTCTGTATTTTCCCGGGAATACTCTGAAGCTCAGAGATATAATATTCATACTTCTCTTCATCGATTTCTCCCCGCAGCTTTGCAAACTGCACAGCAAGACAATAGCAGGCCGCAAGCTGGGCAGAATATGCTTTTGTGGTGGCAACAGAAATCTCCGGTCCGGCAAGTGTATAAAATACATAATCTGCCTCTCTGGCAATACTGCTTCCAACCACATTTACAATTGCAAGTGTTGTGATGCCTTTTTCCTTTGCAAGTCGCAATGCCGCAAGTGTATCTGCCGTCTCACCAGACTGACTGATGACAATCACCAGTGCATTTTTACTAAAAGGTATTTTCCTGTAACGGAATTCTGATGCCAGTTCCACCCGAACAGGAATGCCTGCCATATCTTCCATCACATACTGCGCAGCCATTCCGGCATGCCATGCAGAACCACATGCCACAATATAGACCTGGCTGATTTCCTTCATCAGATCATCCGGTAAGCCGATTGCGGAAAAATCCAGCGCTCCGTTTTTAACAACGGAATTCAGTGTATCCTCCACAGCCTTAGGCTCCTCATGGATCTCTTTCATCATAAAATGCTCAAAGCCTGCTTTTTCTGCCGCTTCTGCATCCCACTTGATCTCCGTTGTCTCTTTTTGCACTTCATCACCATTCAGGTTATAGAAATGAGCCTCTCCCGGAAGCAGTCTGGCAAATTCCAGATTTCCTATATAATAAACATTTCTCGTATATTTCAAAATAGCCGGAACGTCTGATGCCACATAGGTTTCTCCATCTGAAATTCCAATGATCATCGGGGAATCTTTTCTGGCAACCCAGATTTCTCCCGGATAATCCTTAAACATCAGCTCCAGTGCATAAGAGCCCCGCACGCGCACCATTGTTTTTGCAATGGCGTCAATGGGACCAAGTTTATACTTCTTATAGTAGTAATCCACCAGTTTAATTACTACTTCCGTGTCCGTCTGGCTGTAAAAAGCATAACCATGCTTAAGCAGTTTTTCCTTCAGCTCCACATAATTTTCAATAATTCCATTGTGAACGCCAACAACCTCTGCCTCCACTTCACCGGAACCTGATCC
>JAXFBD010000052.1:0-2067 GCA_034118545.1 Blautia sp. | reverse complement strand
TGGCAGAAACCCGGGGAAATGAAGAAAAATTCAGAGATTTTCTCATTCAGAACCAGGATGATTTCAGCCGTGTGCGCGAGAAGACGCGGTATTATTTTTGTAAATATCTGTATTATTATACCGAACAGAAAACAGAAGATTACTTGAAGGCTCGTCAACATAGCTTTGGAGTGGAACAGGCAGCTTCAGATCTTTTCATTCTTAAAAGTGCTTCGAAACTTCGTCAGAAAAATCTGACGGAGAAGGAGATCATTAATATATTACACAGTTCCAGTATTTCCTTCGGAAATATTTATGATGCATTTAATTTTTATTATTTTGACTATGTCTCCAGTGACTGGATGGAGGTTCTTCTGGAATATTACGGAAACCCGGAGAACATTCATCCGGATGCCAGAAAAGAACTGGCAAAATCTCTCAGGAATTATGAGCCCAAATGGCAGTCCAAGAGTGATGACGAAGTGATTATGGAGAAATACAGGGCGCTGGAAGAGCGTGAGCGTGAACTGGATGCAGTCTATTCTCTGGAGGGCAGTACAAGAGGATATCAGAAAAACCGTTCCGGAGAAAAGTCGGTGAGAAATTATGTAAAAGGTATTCTGGATATAGACAGGACTACATTGATCTGTTATCTTCTGTTTTTCGGAAGTGCTCTTACAGACAGGGAAGAGCATGCCATTACGGGAAAGCGATTGAATGAGATTCTTCTGGAATGCGGATTTGCATGTCTGCGGGAAGAGGACGATTTTGATTATTTTGTTACGGAATACCTGAATGCGGAGGATCCGGTGGATTATCTGATGGAATCCGTGACGCAGTATGCTCTGCAGGAGAAAAACTTCTTTCTTTATCATATGTACAGAAATTCTGTAAATAATGATGAGACCATACGAAAACTGATGAAGTGAGTGCGCAATAAAAAAGAAAGATAATTATAAAGGGGATAGTGTGAATACGATAGCTGGTTTTTGCCTAAAGCCGGGTACTGTTCTGGATGAACGTTATCAGATATTAAAGGTACTGGGAATCGGCGGATTTGGAATTACATATGAGGCAGTAAATGAACGGATCAATCTGCGGGTTGCCATTAAGGAGTTTTACTGCAGGGAAATGGTTTACAGAGATATTTCTGTATCAGATGAGGTTATTTCATCAGAGCATGGTGCTTCCTCAAATTTTGAGAAGGCAAAACAGCGTTTCCTGCGGGAGGCACGTATTGTGGGAGATTTTGAAAATGAGCCGGGCATTGTAAAGGTTGTGGATTATTTTGAGGAAAACGGCACAGCATATATTGTGATGGGATATCTGGAGGGTATTACGCTGAAACAATACCTGACAGAGCATCGTCCTTTTTCGGACAAAGAGATTGCCCGTCTGCTGCTGCCGCTGATGGAATCCCTGCAGAAGATACATGGCTGCGGTATTATACACCGTGATATCAGTCCTGATAATATTATGATATTAAGTGACGGCAGTGCAAGGCTGCTGGATTTTGGCGCGGCAAAGGATTATCTGATGAAACAGGATAAAACCTGTTCTGTGGTGCTGAAAACCGGATATGCCCCCTGTGAGCAGTATGATCCTCACGGCAATATGGGACCGTGGACGGATATTTATGCTCTTTGTGCCACCATGTATGAATGTGTGACTGGCCAGAAGCCGGTCAGTGCCACGTCAAGGGCCATCCATGATGAGCTGAAAACATTCTCAGAGCTGGGAATAAAGGTCAGCGCGGAGTTTGAAAAAATATTGAAAAAAGGCCTGCAGATCAGTTGGAAAGACCGGTATCAGACAGTGGAGGAGCTGGTCAGAGATATAAAAGGATGGATGGATAAATCAAAAGAAAAGAAACATCCTGTCCGAACAGTGCTTGTCACATGTCTGGTGTGTGCGTCTGTTCTTGCAGCTGCAGTGTTTGGACTGTATTACCGTGAAAATCCTGAAAAATTTAAGTTTCGGGGTGTGCGGACTGAAACTGTGGTTCTGGTGCCTGATGTGAATATGTCGGCAAAGGAATATCATGAGGCAGTGGAAGTGATACAAAAAAGAGTGGCTGCACTTGCCGGG
>JAXFBD010000051.1:0-3482 GCA_034118545.1 Blautia sp. | reverse complement strand
GTTTTAATAGTATACGTTCAACAAACATAATGAAAGAACTTAATTTATGTTTGCGTTTCTTTTGATTAAATGATACAATATGTGTAACATAAATAGACATATATAATTGTCAAACAAAGGATCGTAATCATGAAGAATAGGAAATGGAGGAGAGACAGATGGCATTCTTTACAGGCACTATTTTTTCAAAGTCACTGCTTCAGGATACAAGCTTTGCAGTTATTCTTCCCCAGGACGGGAGGCGCTATATCTGGAGTGAACCGCCAAAAACACTAGTATTGTTGCATGGATTATCAGACAGTGCCATGACGTGGATCAGAAGAACTGCGATTGAACGTTATGCAGAACGATATAATCTGGCGGTTATAATTCCGGAGGTACATCGCAGCTGGTACCAGGATATGGTGTATGGAGATAAAGCATTTAGATACATTACAGATGAGGTTCTTGATGTTGCTTCCAGTATGTTCCATATTTCCACTAAGAGAAAAGATGTATTAATTGCCGGTTTGTCTATGGGTGGCTACGGAGCATTGAGAATTGCTCTTGAAGCATCTGATAAATTTGCATATTGCGGAGCCTTTTCCGGAGCATATGATTTGGAAGATATATACCGTATGGCAACAGAGCCGGGTGGAGAAAGTGTTCTTGAAGGATTAGCTGAGGATTATGCAGCCATATTTGGAGAAACCAGAAAAGTACCGGATGATGTCAAAATCGAAAATATCATTATGAAGGTGAAGGGCAGAAAGAACCTTCCCAAGGTATATATGATGTGTGGAACGGATGATTTCTTATATGGACACACGAACGCTGTCAGACCGTTGTGCGAAAAGTATCTTCCTGATTTTATTTATGAGGAATGGCCGGGACATCATGAATGGGATATGTGGGATGAGGCAATTGAGCGGATGCTGAAGCATTTCCTTGGACCGGGAAGAAAAGATTTTTAGTTTGTACGAAACACTCGGTGAGAGGTGTTTATTATAAAATTATTTTAAGGAGGATTTCATTATGGGTATGAAAAAATGGATTGCTGCAGCAGTAGGTGCATCTATGCTGATGGGTGCGATGAGCGTGCCGGTCATGGCAGAGGAACCGATCAAAGTTGGTTTTGTTGTACAGAACCAGACGATCAACTATTTCCTTAGTGTAATTCAGGGTATCGAGGATCACCAGGCAGAATATGGAATTGAAACACAGGTTGTTGATGGTCAGTCTGATATTGAAAAACAGATCGCAGGTGTTGAGAATCTGATTTCAAATGAAGTGGATTGTATCGTTATTTGCCCGGATGCTCCGGAAGCTATGGTTGATGTTGTAAAAGATGCCCGCAAAGCTGGTATTCCGGTAGTTAGCTGGTCAGAGTGGATCGATGGCTCTAACAACTGGCTGACTCTTGATAACTATCAGTACGGTTATGAGAATGGAACTATCGCAGCAAACTGGATCAAAGACCACTTTGAAGATCCGGCAGATGCTCATGTTATGTTCATTTACGTTCATGGTAATGAACAGCTTGAGCAGCGAGGTAAAGGTATGATGGATGCTGTAAACGATATCTGCCCCGGAGTTACAGTTTCAGATGCTCAGCAGTCCGGCAATACTACAGAAGACGGACAGACAGCAGTAGAAAACGTTATCCAAAAAGATCCTGATCTGAATGTTGTTGTTTGTACAAATGACTCTGTAGCACTTGGTGCCTTTGAAGCTATGAAAGCAGCCGGAAAGACAGACGAAGACAACTGTATTACAGGTTGTGATGCAGATGCTGAAAACCTGAAGAATATTGCAGCTGGTTCAATTATCAAAGGTACTGTTGACATCGGTGCTTACAATCAGGGAGAAAAATTCTGCAAGATCGTTCTTGAGACAATTGAAGCAGGTGCTGACGGTGAAATGGATGAGCCGGTATTTGTTGATTTTATTCCGGTAACAGCTGAAAACATTGGAGATTACGTAGAATAAGGATGATTTTTATAACCGGGCAGTTCACATGGAAGGACTGCCCAGTTATTAAATTTGAGGAAACGGTCATGAAAAAAGAAGTATTGAAACTGAGTCACATTACGAAGAAATATCCAGGTGTCGTTGCTTTGGAGGATGTCAGTTTATCTTTTCATGAGGGAGAAGTTCATGCAATTGCCGGAGAAAACGGGGCAGGAAAATCTACTTTAATTAAGAGCATTACAGGCGCGATACAGGTCACAGAGGGACAGATATTCTTTGAAGGACAGGAACTTAAGAATAATACGCCTGAAAAAACGCTGAGCATGGGTATAGCCGCCATCTATCAGGAATTCAATTTATTTCCGGCTTTGTCGGTTGCAGAGAATATTTTTTACGGAAGATATCCGAAAAAACATGGTATGGTAGATTATAAGCGGATGAATGAAGAGGCTGGAAAAATTCTTAATGAACTGGGAATTGCGATTGATCCAACGATACTTGTAAGACATCTGTCTGTAGGCTACCAGCAGCTCGTTGAAATTGCCAAAGCAGTATCACGTGATGTAAAAGTAATGATTATGGACGAGCCTTCCGCACCGTTGACGGAGAATGAAGTTGGTCACCTTTTTGAAATTATTGAGAAACTTCGAAAAAGAAATGTAACTACTATTTATATTTCACATCGTATGGATGAGATATTTGCAGTTTGCGATAGGGTATCTGTTTTCCGGGATGGAAAATATGTCAGGACAATGGAAGTAAAGGATACCAATGTGGATGAATTGATTCGCATTATGGTAAATCGCGAGCTGGGAGAGCAGTATCCGGAAAAACACTATACGAGAAAAGAAAAAGTTCTTGAAATCAGAAATCTTTCCACCGGTTTATTAAAAGATGTGTCCCTTGAGGCATACCGGGGTGAGATTCTGGGCCTGGCAGGTTTGGTGGGAGCTGGCCGTACAGAAACAGTCAGAGCCTTGTTTGGTGCGGATAAGATTATTTCCGGAGAATTTTATTTAAATGGAAAGAAAATAAAAGTTTCTTCACCGACAGATGCGATTAATAATGGAATCGGTTTGATTCCGGAGGATCGAAAGAAGCAGGGTGTGTTGCTGAGATTACCCATCAGACATAATATTTCTTTTGCGAATTTGAAAGAGATCAAACAAAATGGCGTGATCAGCATGGCTAAGGATAGAGAGAAATCTAAGGAATTCATTCAGAAACTGGCGATCAAAACGCCATCAGAGGAGCAGCTTGCCGGTCAGCTAAGTGGTGGTAACCAGCAGAAGGTTGTATTGGCAAAGTGGTTATTTAAAAATAGTGATGTTCTGATTTTTGACGAACCTACAAGAGGCATTGATGTTGGCGCAAAGCAGGAGATTTATAAGTTAATGATTAAGCTTGTGGAAGAAGGCAAGATCATTATTATGATCAGTTCAGATATGCCGGAATTGATTGGTATGTCAGATCGAATTGTAGTTATGTACCAGGGACGGATTATGGGAGAACTGGAGAAAAAAGATTTTTCA
>JAXFBD010000050.1:0-2069 GCA_034118545.1 Blautia sp. | reverse complement strand
AGGAAAAACTTCTCTTGTGCATCTGATTCCCAGATTTTATGATGCCACTGAGGGCGAGGTCCTCATTGACGGGCGGAATGTGAAAGAATATACCCTTGAAGCTTTGCGTAAAAAAATAGCCATAGTGATGCAGAAGAGCCTTTTATTCCAGGGAAGCATCAGGGAAAATATTCTCTGGGGCAGGGAATCGGCTTCTGAGGATGAGATACAGGAGGCACTTCAGATCGCCCAGGCTGCAGATGTGGTGGATAAAAAAGAAAAGCATCTGGAGGAATATGTGGAACAGGGAGGAAGGAATTTTTCCGGAGGACAGAAGCAGCGTCTTTCCATTGCCAGAGCAGTGATCAGAAAACCGGAAATCCTGATTCTTGATGACAGCTCTTCGGCACTGGATTTTGCAACAGACGCGGCACTGCGAAAAGCCATTCACGGTCTGAAGCCTTCTGCTACCGTATTTATTGTATCCCAGAGAGCAGCGTCCATGATGCATGCTGACAAAATACTGGTTCTTGATGACGGACAGATCGTGGGAATGGGAACTCATCAGGAACTGCTTAAGAACTGCGAGACCTATCAGGAAATTTATTATTCTCAGTTCCGCAAAGAAGCATAGAAAGGATCGCCGTGGCTATGAAAGAAAAAACAAAAGTATCACAGAAAGCTATTATAAAGAAAATTCTGGTCAGACTTCGCAGATACTGGCCCTTTATCGTACTGTCTCTTTTGACGGCTACGATCTCCGTTATAGCAACACTTTATGTTCCTGTTCTGATCGGTAATGCCATCGACTGTATGCTGGGAGCAGGACTGACAAAGCTTGACAAAATTCTGAGTATTCTGATCCGTGTTGGGTGGATCGTGGGAATTACCGCCATTGCCCAGTGGGTCATGAATATCTGCAACAATAAAATTACGTATCACGTTACCAGAGACATCCGTGATGAGGCAATTAAAAAAATCGAGGTGCTGCCTTTAAATTATATTGATTCTCATTCCACAGGAGAAATCGTCAGCCGGGTCATCGCAGATGTGGATCAGTTTGCTGACGGGCTTCTCATGGGATTTACTCAGTTTTTTACCGGTGTGCTTACCATTGTGGGTACTCTGGGATTTATGCTGACCATCCACGGGGGAATCACCGTGGCCGTTGTGGTAATTACGCCTCTTTCCCTGCTGGTAGCCAGTTTTATTGCGAGAAAAACCTACCATATGTTTCAGCTTCAGTCAAAGACAAGAGGAGAGCAGACAGCTCTTATTGATGAAATGATCGGAGGCCAGAAGGTGGTTCAGGCATATGGACGGGAAGACGAGGTTCTGGATAAATTCAAAAAGATCAATGATAATCTGCAGAGTTGTTCGCTGAAGGCTATTTTTTATTCTTCGCTTACAAATCCTGCAACCCGTTTTGTAAACAGCCTTGTATATGCCAGTGTGGCTTTTCTGGGAGCAGTAATCGCGGTACGCGGAGGTATTTCTGTGGGGCAGCTTGCCTGCTTTTTAAGTTACGCAAACCAATATACAAAGCCTTTTAATGAAATTTCCGGAGTTGTCACAGAGCTTCAGAATGCCATTGCCTGTGCAGCAAGAATTTTCGATCTTATTGATGAAGAGAGAGAAGTGCCGGATAAGAGTGATGCGAAGGTGCTCACTGAGGTGCAGGGAGCTGTGGATCTGGATCAGGTGGCTTTTTCTTATGACAAGGAAAAAAAACTGATTCAGGACTTCAATCTTCATGTAAAAAAAGGGCAGAGAATTGCCATTGTAGGGCCCACCGGCTGTGGAAAAACAACTCTGATCAATCTGCTGATGCGTTTTTATGATGTGGACGGAGGAAAAATCCAGGTGGATAAAACGGATATCCGCGAAATTACGCGGCATTCGCTTAGAAGCTCTTATGGAATGGTGCTTCAGGAAACCTGGCTGAAAAACGGAACGATCCGGGAAAATATTGCACTGGGAAAACCGGATGCAACGGAGGAAGAAATCATTGCGGCTGCAAAAGCAGCTCATTCACACAGTTTTATTAAACGTCTTCCCAAAGGATATGATACTGTAGTTTCTGAGGAAGG
>JAXFBD010000049.1:0-14492 GCA_034118545.1 Blautia sp. | reverse complement strand
CAATAAAAGGGGAGCGCAGGAAAAGGCGAAGTACAAGGTTCACTCCATTTTGCACCTGATTGATATCACTGGTCATCCTGGTGATCAGCGTAGAGGTTCCCAGCGTATCCAGCTCTGTAAAAGACAGGCTCTGAATATGCTTAAATAAATGCAGACGCATTTGTGTGGCACATCCCACGCCGGCTTTTGCCGCAAAATACTGGGCAGTAATGGAACAGGTCAGTCCGATAACCGCCAGAAGCACCAGCACCAGACACCTGTTTCGGATATAGCCGAAGTCTCTGTTTACGATACCCACGTCAATTATCGCAGAAATGACCAGCGGCACGTACAGCTCAAATAAGGCCTCCAGCATCTTAAACAATGGTGCATATACACATTCCTTTTTGTATTGTTTCAGATATTTCCATATTGTTTTCATACTTTTTCCTTCTTTTATTTTTTTGTGCATTATCCCGTATATACGATATTGTTCACGGCAACAGGTTTCGTAATACACAAAAACTATTATATTACACAACCAGATGCAAATTCAAGTATGCTCCCCAAAAACAAAGACTGTCACATAATCATATGCAACAGTCTCTGTTCTGCTTTCAATCCGTATGTATACCTGATCAGTCCTTATATAAGACTCTGTTTTTCAGAGGAAATGCATTCAATGCTTTTTCAATGGCTGTATCCCAGAATTTCCAGTCATGGACACCGTCCCACTCTTCATATGTAAGATCCACATTTTTACTCTTACACAGCTGTGCAAATTCCCGGTTCATGTCCAGCAGAAAATCCTGTTTTCCTTCATAATGGAAAATAGGCGGAATCTTTCTGCCTTCTCTGACCAGTTCTTCCACAAGATGAACCGGAAGATTTTCCGGATCATATGGCAGTTCGCCAAAGGCATTTCTCCGGGTTGCATCCACCATCTCCTGTTCAAAGCTGTTCTTAGCTTCCCCCAGCTTATCCGGCATCAAAGCCGCAGAGAAAACTCCCATTGCCGCAAAGCGCTCCGGATAGGTAAGTCCGATTTTCAGAGTACCGTAACCGCCCATGGACAGGCCGGCAATAAAAGTATCCTCCGGTTTTGTGGAAATAGGAAACCATTTTGCCATCTTCCTGGGAAGCTCCTCTGTCATATAAGAAAAGTATCTTTTCCCGTTTTTGCCATTCACATAAAAGCTGTTTTCACCTGTTGGCATAACCACTGCCAGACAGTGCTCCTGTGCATATCTCTCAATGGAAGTGCCGCGGATCCATCCGTTACAGTCATCTCCCAGTCCGTGAAGAAGATACAGTACCTGAAACTGGTAATCTCTGTCCTCATCAAATTTCTGAGGATCCTTGTTTTCCGGAAGAATTACATTTACCTGTGTATCGTATCCCAGGTATCTTGAATTAAAAACACAATTGATCAATGCCATTGTCCTGTCTCCTTTTCCATTCAATATCGCTTGTTCTTATGTGTTTATCATACTGTCTTCACCGGAAAATGTATTTCCCATTTTTGCCCAAAAATTATCATTTATTGCGCATCTTTCCGGAACAACTCTTTTGGTACTGTTTCGGGGTCACATGATATTTTTCACGAAACTGTACTATAAACGATTTCACATTGGGAAATCCGCTGCTGTAAGCAATATCTGTAATATTACCGTCAGCACTGCGCAGTTCCTCCCTGGCATGAAGCAGCCTGCACTGGGTCAGACAATCATAAAAATTAATTCCTGTATATTCCTTAAACTTCCTCGAAAAATAATAAGGAGACATATTCATATGGCGGGCAATGTCATTCAGATGAATATCCTCCCGGAAGTGTTCTTCCAGATATAAAATTGCCTCCTGCATCTGCCGCACCTTCCGGTCCATCCCCATGGTGAATTCCCGGTCCCTTTCCACCAGACAGTATCTAAGCAGCAGATATCCCACATGCAGAAGCCGTTCTGATACTTCCATTTCATAAAAAGGATTTTTATCATGCTCCAGAACTGCAATCTCTATGAGCATATCTCGAATCTCCTTATTTATCCCTGCATCCTCACTAAGCCTTAGCAGAAATCCTGAAAAACCGCTGCAGTAATTTTCAAAAAAATCATAATCCCACAAAACAGTTACAAGCTCCACGTAATCTTTGTCCACGGCAGATTTTCCCGCGTGAATCTCTCCGCTGTTTACCAGGATCATTTCTCCCTCCTGCACTCTTTTTTCTTTTCCGCTTACAAAAAAATCCACAGCTCCGCATAACACAAGATTCAGCTCCAGATGCTGATGCCAGTGGGGCGCCGTATCTCCTTCCCCTGCCCGATAACCCTGCAGAATAATCCGTGCGGGAATGTTTTTCTGATGTATGACCTCTTCTTTTTTATATTTTTCCATAAATTATAATCTCCATAACCCGTCCGCAATCTCCGCCAGGGAGCAGATTTTATCCGCCACACATACGATCTGACTTTCCCGGTATCTGGGAAAACTGCGATTCAGCGGAAACATATGTTTTTCAATGATATCGCTTTCCAGGTTACTGATCATGAAGTCTCTCATTGCATTATTCCGGGCTTTTTTTGCATGATGAAAACCATGCCACTTGTGGCTGGCATCTTTTTCATGCCAGTCATACAAAAAATAATCATGAAGCAATGCTCCGCGGATCAGAGCCCGTTTATCCACAGACAGATTCAGAAGCTCTGCTATCTGAAGACTGAGAATCGCAACCCGGATTGAATGATGATAAACAGAGGTTCTGCCATGCTGTATCCAGTTTCTCTCTGCACGCATTCCGGAGGATTTCAGGATATCACAGCCATGCTCTCTTACTTCCCGCATTCTTCTCTTCTTAATATATATTTTATCTTCCATTCCACGCTCCAATCTTTTGGGTTTCCAGTTTCAAAAGCAGTTCATCCCCTGTTTGAATTTATAATAATTACCTTTACAATGTCCACAAATGCGGTATATTTAAATAAAAACATTCCATCAATTTTTAGTGTACCACAGAACTTATCTTTTTTCACTTGCTTTTCTCCGACCTTTTGGCACCTTTTATACGGATAGCCTGTCCCAGGTCCATGCTGCCGCGAATATTTCACACACCCCCAAAGAAAGGAGTCCCAAAACAAATGGAACAAATACTGATCATTGAAGATGACACCGCATTAAGCCAGGGACTGTGCAGAGCGCTGAAATCAGAAGACCGTCAGGTGATCTCCTGCCAGGATATCAGAACAGCACAGGAACAGCTTGCATGTGAAAAACCATCTCTTATCCTGCTGGATATTAATCTTCCGGACGGAAACGGCCTTGACCTCCTCCATGAAATAAAAACTGATGATCCCGGACTTCCTGTAATTCTTCTGACCGCAAATGACACAGATATGGATATTGTAAACGGTCTGGAGCAGGGTGCCGATGACTATATCACCAAGCCCTTTTCCCTTTCTGTCCTCCGTGCCAGAGTAAGTACACAGCTTCGCAAATCCTTACTCGCCCATCAGGAGCAGCCCATATGTACAGACCGTTACTTCTTTGATTTTACCCGTCTTCGTTTCTGTGTGGAAAATGTTCCTGTGGAACTTAGTAAAACAGAACAGAAGCTTCTCCGCCTTCTTGTGGAAAACCGGGGTACTGTCATGAGCCGTAACACTTTAATTGACCGTATCTGGACAGACGGCGCAGAATTTGTGGATGAAAACGCACTTTCCGTTACCGTAAAACGGCTTCGTGATAAGCTGGGAGCACAAAAAAATATAAAAACCATTTACGGTATCGGCTATACCTGGGTAAAAGAAAATGAATAGCGGAGGATGGATTTTCGGACTGGTCTGCCTGCTTGGGGCAGCAATCACTGTTTTTATTAATCACAGACGAACCCGGCGCACTCTGGATAACATTGAGCAGATGCTAAACGAAGCCATGGACGATTCCTTCACAGAAAAGAAATTCGACGAAAGCCGCATGTCCGCTCTGGAATCCAAATTTGCCCATTATCTCTCCGCTTCTGCCGTTTCCGCCCGCAACGTGGCAATTGAAAAGGATAAGATCAAAACCCTCATCGCAGACATCTCCCATCAGACAAAAACACCCATTTCCAACCTGCTTTTGTACAGTGAACTCCTGAAAGAGGAAAACCTGCCTGAAGCAGCAGCGTACAACGTAAACGCCCTGCACCAGCAGACAGAGAAGCTGCGCTTCCTCATTGATGCTCTTGTAAAGCTGTCCCGGCTGGAAAACGGAATTATTACTCTGGCTCCCCAAACAGGCAAAATACAGCCCATGCTGGAGGATATCCGGGAACAGTTTGCACCTGAAGCGGCTGAAAAAGGCCTTTATCTATACCTGGAGAATACGGCTGCCACAGCTGAATTTGACCGGAAATGGACAGCAGAAGCTCTCTGCAATATTGTGGATAATGCAGTCAAATATACAGCCCGGGGCGGCATTTCCATTTCTGTCCACACTTATGAGATGTTTGCCCGTATAGATATTGCTGACACGGGAACAGGAATCCCTGAGGAAGAACAAAGCCGTATTTTTTCCCGCTTTTACCGCTCCCCGTCCGTAAAAGAACAGGAGGGAGTGGGAATCGGTCTGTATCTGGCAAGAGAAATCATTACCGGTCAGGGAGGCTACATCAAAGTATCCTCACAAAAGGAAAAAGGCTCCGTTTTCTCTGTTTTTCTTCCTATATAACAGACAAAGCTGTCAGAGAAAATCTTTCAGAACTGTAAGAATTTCTTTTTTCTCTGAAAGAATGTGGAAAGAATCCTGTGAGATAATCTGTATGTAAAAAAAGAAAGCTTTATTATGGAGGTATGCGTAAATGATAATTTTACAGACAGATAACCTGAAAAAGATTTACGGTTCCGGCGAAAATGCCGTCCATGCTCTGGACGGAGTCAGTCTCACAATAGAAAAAGGCGAATTCACAGCAATCGTAGGTACATCCGGAAGCGGAAAATCCACCCTGCTGCATATGCTGGGCGGTCTGGACCGCCCCACCGACGGGAAGGTATTTGTGGACGGAAAAGATATTTTTTCTCTGAAGGACGAAGAACTGACCATATTCAGGAGGCGCAAGATCGGATTTGTCTTCCAGTCCTATAATCTTGTTCCCGTACTGAATGTATACGAAAACATTGTGCTTCCCATTGAGCTGGACGGACGCAGACCTGACCGGGATTTCATACAGCAGATCCTGCAGACCCTGGGACTGGAGCAGCGGCTGGAAGCACTGCCCGGACAGCTTTCCGGCGGACAGCAGCAGCGGGTAGCCATCGCACGGGCTCTGGCTTTTGCCCCTGCGATCATCCTTGCAGACGAACCCACCGGCAACCTGGATTCCAAAACCAGTCTGGATGTACTCAGCCTTCTGAAAATAACCAGCCAGAAGTTTGCCCAGACGATTGTCATGATTACCCACAACGAAGAAATCGCTCAGATGGCAGACCGCATCATCCGTATTGAGGATGGTCGGATCGTCACCAGACAGTAAGGCGGTGACAGTCATGAATGTAAAAAACAGAAAAACTATCCGCCGCTTAAGCTTCAAAGCCCTGTGGGCTTCCCGCCGGCGAAACACCATAGCCATTGCCGCCATTATCCTCACAACACTGCTGTTCACCTCTCTGTTCACTGTGGTTCTTTCCATGAACAGCAGCTACCAGACCTATACCTTTCGCCAGATCGGCGGTTACTGCCACGGTACATTTAAAGATGTAACAGAAGAACAGACAGAAGCCATTTCTTCCCATCCAAAAGTAAAAGCTGCAGGTGTACGTAAAGTAATCGGAACAATATCAGAAGGTTCCTTTGCCAAAGTTCCTGCGGAAGTCAGCTATATGGACGAAAACTGTACTAAATGGAGCTATGCACAGCCCACCACCGGCAGCGCTCCCGAAAGCGCCAAGGAAATCGCAATGGATACCAGTGCTCTGAAACTGCTGGGCATAAAGCCGGAGCCGGGAGCACAGATTCCCCTGACATTTACCGTAGGAGATAAAAATCAGACCTCTTTCACCCAGACAGATGTATTCACACTGACAGGCTACTGGGAGTATGACCATATTTCTCCCGTCCATTATCTCAATATTTCAGAGGAATATGCCCGGGAAATCGAAGCTGCCGGAATTTCCGCCGGTATGGATCCATTCCGGACAGACCTGAACGTAATGATGGCTTCTTCCATAAATATCCGCGGACAGATGGAGCAGGTGCTGCAGGATCTGGGTTATTCTGAAGAAAACACAAACACGGCAAATAACATCCGCATCGGCGTCAACTGGGGCTATACCACAGCTCAGGTATCTGAAAAAACGGATCCGCAGACACTCCTTGCCATGGCTGCTTTTCTCATACTGGTGATATTCACAGGATATCTGATCATTTATAATATTTTTCAGATTTCCGTTACGGGGGACATACGATTCTACGGACTCCTGAAAACCATCGGTGTCACTCCGCGGCAGCTTAAACGAATCATCCGCCAGCAGGCTCTGTTTCTGTGCATTCTGGGCATTCCCGCAGGACTTCTGCTGGGTTACGGTGTCGGAGCTGTTTTAACTCCGTTGATTATGAAAAGGTCAACCTTAGGTGCTGTCAGCTCCACATTAAGCACCTCCCCGCTGATTTTCATTTTTTCTTCTCTGTTTGCACTGGCAACAGTACTGCTGTCCTGTTCCCGACCGGGACGGATTGCCTCAAAAGTATCCCCGGTGGAAGCAGCCAAATACACAGAAGCTCTGCCCGCCGCCAAAAAACAGCGCAGCACCCGGGGAGCCAAAGTCCATCAGATGGCATTTGCAAACCTTGGAAGAAGTAAGAGTAAAACCGTCCTTGTGGTAATATCTCTGGCTCTTTCCGTGGTACTTTTAAATGTTCTTTATTCCTTTGTAAATGGCTTCGATATGGAAAAATATCTGAAAAAACAGACATGTGCAGATTTTATTGTCAGCTCCACAGATTATTTTCGTTACGAGCATACAACGGAATATATTTCAGAAGACACTATTAATGAACTTGCCGCCAACACATCACAGACTGTTTCCGGCTGCGGATATACAATAATCGGTGCCGATTCCCTGATATGGATGCAGGAGGAAGCATGGAAGGACAGGCTCCGGTCCCTTTTCTCAGGAGAAGTCCTGGATGATGAAGTGGAATTCCTGAACCATAACCCACGCAGGGGAAACCTGATCTCAGGCAGGGCCCAGATAGAAGGGCTGGACACCGCGCTCTTTGACAAGCTGACAGTCATTGAGGGAGATATAAGCCCTCTGTATGATCCTGACAGCCATGCCATCGCACTTGTGGCAGATACAGACGATTACGGCAACGTCTCCATCCCGGAATCCTATCCTTCCCCGGGAGAAACCATTATCATAAGCTATACCGATGATGCGTATTATATTGACAGCCGCACCGGAGAAAAAAGCGATGAAAATACTCCTGTGGAATTTCTTCAGTATCACATTGAAAAAAGTCATGATGTAAATTACACGATATGTGCTTATGTGACAGTTCCTCACTCCATGAGCTACCGTTATTCTACAGCCGGCTTAAGTTTTGTCCTTCCTGTCTCTGCACTGAAAAAAGACAGCGCACAGGAGGTCATTCCCATGTTCTGTCTTTTTGATACAACTGATAAGGCTGCCGAAGAACAGGCCGAGCAGTTCCTGGTCAGCCTGACCGGGGAAGAAACCTCTTCTCTTATGTATGAAAGCAAAGCAACCCTGCGCAAAGAATTTGAAAGCTACCAGAATATGTTTCTTATTCTGGGAGGTCTCCTCTGCGGCATCATCGGGCTGATCGGCATCCTGAATTTCTTTAATGCAGTCATGACGGGAATCCTCTCCCGCCGGAGAGAATTTGCCGTACTGCAGGCAGTGGGTATGACCGGACGCCAGTTAAAAGCCATGCTGATATACGAAGGGTTGTTCTACGCACTGGGTGCAGCATTTACCGCCCTTTTGCTTTCCCTCATACTCACTCCTCTGGCTGGAAATATACTGGAAATCATGTTCTGGTTCTTCAGCCCGGACTTCACCGTTACCCCTGTTCTTGCGGCAGTTCCTGCTTTTGTACTGATGGGATGGCTGATCCCCTCTGCAATGTACAGACAGGCTGCAAAGCAGAGCATCGTAGACCGGCTGCGGGAAGCGGAATAAAATGCCAGAAGAGCTGCAGCGGTCTGCTTATGGCAGACCGCCGCAAAAAGGCTGTTTATCAGTAAAACCTGGATTTTTTCCCCGGCAGATATATCTCAGCCTCCGTCCCTTTTCCAGGTACACTTCGAATGGTCAGTTTTCCCCCACACATTTCTTCCAGACGTGTACTCACGTTACTGATACCGATATGGCTCCTGCCATCTTTTTTCTGAATTTTCTCCCATTCAAATCCCGGCCCGTCATCTGTAACCCGGATAACAAATCCCCGGTCCTGACACCTTGTGGAAATATGTATCGTCCCCCCGTCAATATTCTTTGTGGCACCATGCTTTACCGCATTTTCCACAACAGGCTGCAGGGACAGTGCCGGAACCAGAAAATCTGTTGCCTCCAGCTCATACACCACATTCAACCTTTTGCCGAACCGCTTTTTTTCGATGGCCACATAGCTTTTCACATGCTCCAGTTCACGCTCAAAGGGAATGGCCTCCTTCGCTGTGAGCGCGTCCATATTTCCTCGCAGATATTTCGCAAACTCATCGATCAGCTCTGTTGCTCCCAGGGTATCTTTTTTACATAAATGCCGGATCGCTCCCAGGGTGTTATAAATAAAATGCGGATGCATCTGAGAAAGAAGCAGTCCTGTCTTCAGCTCATATACATTTTTCCCCTGCTCTGCCAGCGCCGCAACGAAAATAAGAATCATAGAAATATTAATGGCTATATTTATAAAAGATACTCCGTAAACAAAGGACTGTACGATCAATGCCGCACAGGGAAGAAGCATATAGGAAAGCATCGCCAGCGTCATTCCTTTTTTTATGTTTTTTCTGTGTTTCAATATAAGATACACATCTGCAGCTGCCGCAGTCGCCGCAGGCACCACAGACAAAATCCACATCCGGCTTCTGTGATAAAAATTGGCATCATCAAAATAATAGTACAGATCTGTAAACTGAGAAAAAATAACCAGAAAAATGCCTGCTGCACCAACCAGATATATCAGCTTTGCCGGCCATGAAATCCCCTTCCATTTCTTTCCCGGAAAAACATAGCTGCACACATAGCTATGAAACAGAACTGTAAGCACATCACTTAATAGAAACACCAGAAAATTGCTAATTCGCACCATATAATATCCTGTACTGCCCGGATATCCCCGAAACGCCCATGCCAGCACATCCATCAGCAAAAGCAGACAGGTGGAAAACTGTAAAGCCATCAGTATCCGGCGTTTTGCCCCCTCTCCGATCCGTGCCAGCCCGATACCTGCCGTCGCAATCAGGCAAAAAAAGCTTCCCCAAAGTTCAAATGCAATATGCAATACCTTTACCATATAATATCACACCTCCCGGATTCGCCTTAATAATCCAGTGATTTCCGGGAAAAAACCGCCCAGCTATACTGCTTCATATACTCTCCCCTGTAACTGTTCACCGCACGGACGTCTCTTTTCAGAAAACGATAATAATCACAGTCAATCCTTGACGGATCAATGGAATACTGGTTTCTTCTGGTAATAAACACATCCTCACATTGACATTCCTTCAGCGTTTTTCTGATATCAGCAACAAGAATTCTTATATAGTGGCGTTCTTTTTCTCCATACTGGGAATTATCAAAAAGAATGCCGCAGAGTTCCCTGATATTCGCAGTGGCGCCATTTAAATAAATCAGGTATGCAAAAAACTCCCTGGATTTTGATCTGGAAAAATGGACAGGCTTACCCTCACAAAACACTTCAAAATTCCCGAAACACTGAACCCTGAATCTGTTTCTTTCTTCTTTTACAGGATGTCTGAGATTTTCAAAGGCACGCTCCAGTTCCTTTTCATTGACCGGCTTCAGCAGATACCCGCTGGCAAATAAAGAAAATGCATCCAGCGCATAATTATCAAAAGCTGTCAGAAATATAATATTCGTATCCGGATTACATTCCTTCAGACTTTTTGCAAGTCCAAGGCCGCTCATTCCCGGCATATCAATATCAAGAACCGCCACATCTATCACAGATTCCTTTGCCGCCTCAAGGGCCTGTATGTAATTTCCCGCGCAAATAACTTCTGCTGACGGCTTTGTTCTTCTGACAGCCTCCTCCGCCTCCATTAACGCTATTTCTTCATCGTCCACTATCAAAATATTCATAATATTACCGTTCTTTCATTCATTTCTGTCTTCATTTTACAACAGAAAAGGCAACAAAAGAACAGCAAATATTATATTTTTCAGTCTTTTTCTTCCATGACACTCATATACGCAGGACGTATGATCTTATCCGCACAGATCAGCTCCTCTATACGGTGTGCACTCCATCCCACAATTCTTGCAATTGCAAAAATGGCCGTATACAGTTCCATCGGGATTCCCAGCATATCGTACACAAAACCACTGTAAAAATCCACATTGGGGCTTACTCCCCTGGTAATATTTTTCTTCCGGGCAAGTACCTTCGGGGCAATTTCCTCGATATTTTCATAAAGCAGAAGATCCTCCTCTCTTCCTTTTTCTTCTGCCAGTTTCTTCACATAAGATTTGAAAACACGCTCTCTCGGATCGGATAATGTGTACACAGCATGTCCCATACCGTAAATCAGACCCTTTCCGTCAAAAGCTTCTTTATTTACGATCTTTTCCAGATAACGTTCTATTTCTTCCCTGTCGCTGTAATCCGACACAGCCTTTCGGATATCTGACATCATTTCCATTACCTTAATATTCGCGCCTCCATGCTTCGGGCCTTTCAGAGAAGACATAGCAGCCGCCATTGTGGAATAGGTATCTGATCCTGAAGAAGTTACAACCCTTGTGGTAAAAGTGGAATTGTTTCCTCCGCCATGCTCCATATGCAGAATGAGAGCCGTATCCAGCACCTTTGCCTCTGTTTTCGTATACTTTTTATCAGGTCGTAAAAGCATCAGAAGATTCTCCGCAGTTGATAGCTCCGGATCCGGATGATGGATAAACATACTTTCATTTTTATCGTAATGGATATATGCATTATAGGCATATACCGCCAGCATGGGAAATTCACTGATCAGCTGTATACACTGTCTCAGAGAATTTCCTACAGAAACATCCTTTGCATTTTCATCATAAGAAGCCAGCGTCAGAATACTTCTTGTCATGGAATTCATAATATCCGCAGAGGGTGCTTTCATAATTACATCTCTGGTAAAATTAGTAGGAAGGGTTCTGCATCTGCCTATAAGCCCCTTAAATTCTTTTTCCTGTTTCTCATCCGGAAGCTCTCCCATCAGAAGCAGATAGGCGATTTTTTCAAATCCCATCTGATCACTTCCCAACCCGGCGATCAGATTTTCCACGCGGTAGCCCCTGTACCAGAGCTGACCGTCACAGGGTACTTTTCTTCCGTCCATAATCCGGGATGATTTTATCTTTGAAATATTGGTAAGCCCGGTAAGAACACCGTTTCCGTTTTCGTCACGCAGACCTCTGTTCACGCCGTATTCTTCAAATACCCTCTGATCTATGTTGTCATTTCTGCGGCAGGTATCCGCCTGTCTTTCGGCATACTCAGATAATCTCTTCTCCATCCTCTTCCTCCATATCTTCAAACTCACTGCTCATTATGGTTTCCAGCTCTTTCATCAACTGAAGCAGCTGAATCAGTTTTTCTTTTCCAAACTTATCAATCACGTTACCGTAAAATTTTCGCAGAATCTCTTCCTGCTCCTTCAGCAGCTTCTTGCCGGAATCTGTAATAATCACATAAGTTCCTTCACTTCCGTTACCGTCATGGGACCACAAAAGCAGGCCTCTGTCCCTGAGATTTCCTATCATCCTGGAAGTCTGCCTCATACTGAGCTCCATTTTTTCCGACAGATCTTTCAAATAGGTTTTCTCACCGTATATGGAAGAAAGCTCCCTTTCCATGTCGATATTATAAAGTGCGATATATTCCGGAATACTTAATTTTTCAAACAGCTCCTTTATTTTTCCTTTGTTCATCAGATATCTGCGGTATGTTATTTCGTGTGAGAGCACACGAATATCTGAAGAAACATTTTCCCTGGTCAGTTCGTTTATTTCATCCATAGACTTATCCTGCCTTTCTTTAAAGTTGTTAGCACTCTTTTTATTTGAGTGCTAATTCGCGGGTAAAAAATACAAACGGTCTTTTATTTGCAAACCGTTTGTTTTTAAATTATTATACCCTAAAAAAACATTATGTCAATCTCTTTTTTACTTTTTTCGGTAATTATTTTAATTCCCTTGAGATATTTTCACATATTTTGCGTGAAACACGTTTGAAAACCTCAATTTCCTCACGGGAAATTCCTTCGAACATTTTTCCTTTCAGCCTGTCCCATACCATCTTCATCTGATCCGCTATCAGTTCTCCCTCGGAAGTCAGTCTGTAGTGAATATATCGTCTGTCCTTCTTATCCTGTTCCGACGTTACAAGACCTTTCTCGCAAAGACTGAAAAGCGTCTGAGAGATATGTCCCTTATTGGCATTCAGGTATGCATGAATGCTGACTACTGTATTTTCTCCTCCGCAGATAGACAGAAAATACACAACCTCCAGTTCCAGTCTTTTCAGATCATATTTTTTTCTGAGCTCTGACATTTCCTGCTCTGAAAACTGCTTAAACTGCCCGCCGCGCATGATAGCTTCCACCGGTTTTTCCATAACTTTTCTGTCCTCTTTCCTTTATTTTATTGATCCAGATCCTGATATACTGATTCTAGATTAATTTCCACCAAAAGTCAATTTCAAAGAAGAAAACTGTCTGAAAACTATCTGTCACTGTTATTGTCATTATTTATGATTTTTTTGTGAATTTGTCAATATTAATTACACTTTCATTTGATTATTTTCTTTTTTTCATTTATAATATAACTATGTTTCTTATTTTAATAATACTACCGCCTGTAATGGCCAAATGGAGATTGATATGATTTTTTCGGATAAACTTAACTTCTTAATGAATCTTACCCAAACTGCAAACAAAGATCTTGCGGCCGGCATCTCCGTTGACCGCTCCCTGATCAGCCTTCTGCGCACCGGCAAACGGGGAATGCCCCGAAACCGTGACCATATATCCCATATGGCACTGTTTTTCGCCCAGAGATGTACTGCAGATTTTCAGCGCCACGCATTGTCAGAAATGCTGGGACAGACAATTCTCCGTTCCTCCATGCCCACGGATGTTCTGGCAAAATATCTGGAGAAATGGCTGATCAATGACTCACGAACCGCGGAACATCTTTTTGACGGAATCAATGCCGCACCGACATTACCCAAAATAAAAAAAGAACTTCCGAACACAGCCAATAATATTCCCTTTTCTGCTGAAACCCGTTTTTTTTATGATAATAAAGGTAAACGCGATGCTATATTGCAGATAATAAAAACATTTGGCAATACCACTCCCCCCTGCACCATCCTGTTTGCCTCTGACAATTATATGGAATGGTTTTATGAGGATTACGACTTTACAATGCAGCTTCAGAACTGCCTGATTGAGATCATCCAAAAAGGCTTTGAAATCTGTCACATCATGCCCTCTGTAAATCATATGAACTGTTATGTGGAATCTCTGATTTACTGGCTTCCTTTATATGTTACCGGACAGGTAAAAGCATACTATTATCCCAGGATCCGCGATAATCTCTATCGCCATCTTACTGTCATCCTGCCCGGTCATTTCGTTCTGACCTCCACAAGTATAGGAAATGAAAGCAGCAGCATTACAATGCTTTCCGGAGATCCGAAGCTGATAAGCGAAAACGAGAAACAATTTCAGCAGCATTTGTCTCTATGCCGCACAGCAATATATATTCACAATGACCCACTGGAATTTTCTCAATACTTTCAGATTTTTTTCTCCAGACCGGGTTCTTTTATCCAGAAAGAGTATCCTCTGGCAGCAGACACTCTGCCTGCAGATCTTCTCATGCAGATTATCGAACAGACGGAAAATCAGTCATGGAAAAGTATCTTTCAGATGTTTCTGGATAAAATTCCGAAATTCGAGGAAATTTTGTCTCAGACAACATTTATTGATATATCGGAGCTTTCAACGGCTGAAGAAATACGCTCCGGTGATGTACCCATAGCCTGCCCCTTCAAGACTATTGAAGGACACCCCACCTATACTCCCGAGACTTATATCCGACATCTGAAAAACATCCTGAGGCTGATGGAAACTTACGAGAATTATCACTTTATTCCTATGCCCCGCAAAACACGACGGGATTACAGCCTGTTTATCAGCAGCGGATATGCTCTTCTTATCCGCAACCAGGCACCTGATCTGATGCTGGAGATCAAACGCCCGGAAATGGTAAGTGCTTTCAGGGAATACCTTATGC
>JAXFBD010000048.1:0-39227 GCA_034118545.1 Blautia sp. | reverse complement strand
TCATGAGCTTTTAATTTATATGTTCTCTTCACGATTTTTTTGTAAAGAGGATGTTTTACATGGTCTTCAATTGCAACTACAATGGTCTTGTCCATCTTGTTGCTGACAACCTTACCCACACGGGTTTTTCTCAGATTTCTTTCCACGATTGTTTCCTCCTATATACACTATTTGGAAGCGTTAGCCTGCTCAGTGATTACTGTCTGAATTCTGGCAATATTTTTGCGAACCTCTTTGATTCGGCTTGTATTGTCTAATTGATTTGTTGCATTCTGAAATCTCAGATTAAAAAGTTCTTTTTTAGCAGCTACTAATTCTTCATTCAATTCTGCAGCTGATTTTGTCTTTAAATCTTCTACGAATTTATTAATTTTCACTGTTATCACCGCCTTCTAAGTCTGCACGAGAAACGATTTTACATTTACATGGTAACTTATGCATTGCAAGACGTAATGCTTCGCGGGCTACTTCTTCGGAAACGCCTGCGATTTCGAACATTACACGGCCTGGCTTAACAACTGCTACCCAGTATTCCAGAGTACCTTTACCGGAACCCATACGTGTTTCTGCTGGTTTTGCTGTTACAGGTTTATCTGGGAAGATTTTAATCCATACTTTACCACCACGTTTGATATAACGGGTCATAGCAACACGGGCTGCTTCAATCTGGTTGGATTTGATCCAGCACGGCTCAGTAGCAACGAGGCCGAATTCACCATAGTTGATCTTGTTGCCTCTTAAAGCTTTTCCTCTCATGGAGCCACGGAATTGTTTACGACGTTTTACTCTTTTTGGCATTAACATAATTATTTATCGCTCCCTTCCTTAGTTCCTTTTGTTGGAAGAACTTCGCCATTGTAGACCCAAGCTTTTACGCCAACTTTGCCGTATGTGGTGTCTGCTTCAGCGAATCCATAATCGATATCTGCACGAAGTGTCTGAAGCGGAATAGTTCCCTCACTGTAGAACTCTGTACGAGCCATATCTGCACCGCCGAGACGGCCGGATACTGCTGTTTTGATTCCCTTTGCTCCAGCTTTCATTGTTCTCTGCATTGTGGACTTCATTGCACGTCTGAAAGAAATACGATTTTCAAGCTGAAGAGCAATATTCTCAGCAACTAACTGTGCATCTCTGTCCGGTCTCTTTACTTCTTTGATATCCACGATCAGTTTTTTGGATGTGAATTTCTTTAACTCTTCTTTTACTTTTTCGATCTCAGCACCGCCCTTACCGATAACGATACCAGGTTTTGCAGTGTAGATGATGATTTTAACGCGGTCAGATGCTCTTTCAATCTCAATCTTGGAAACACCTGCGCTGTATAATTTCTTTTTCAGGAATGTTCTGATGTTATAGTCTTCCACTAAGTAGTCTGCGAAATCTGCTTCAGCATACCATCTTGAATCCCAATCTTTGATAACACCGACTCTAAGGCCATGTGGGTTAACTTTCTGTCCCATGCTTATCCTCCTTATCTTTCATCCAGCACGATGGTGATATGGCTTGTTCTCTTTTCGATTCTGTAAGCTCTACCCTGTGCTCTTGGCTGAATTCTCTTCATTGTAGGTCCTTTATTTGCATAGCACTCTACAATGTAGAGGTTGTCTGCGTTCATTCCGTTATTGTTCTCAGCGTTAGCAATTGCTGATTCAAGCAATTTTTTCAGCACGCTGGAAGCGTATCTTGGGTTATATGTCAGAATACCAAGTGCTGTCTGCACATCTTTACCACGGATTACATCCAGTACGTAGCAAGCTTTCGTTACAGAAATTCTTGCGTAAGATAATTTTGCAGACGGTCTTGTCTCTCTATTATTCTCATTTCTGGCTCTTTTGATCTGGCTTCTGTGTCCCTTTGCCATCTTAAAGTGCCTCCTTTCTCCATAATCGATATCTGTTTGCTGCCCTGCTGTCCTGTATGATCAAAACAGCAGGCAGATTAAATTTCATTACTTACGTACACCGGATTTCTTTTCGTCTTTTCCGTGGCCTCTGTAAGTTCTGGTTGCAACAAACTCACCAAGCTTGTGGCCAACCATATCTTCTGTAATGTATACCGGCACGTGTTTTCTTCCGTCATGGACAGCAATTGTATGACCAACAAAAGACGGGAAGATTGTAGAACGACGTGACCATGTTTTGATAACGGATTTATCATTTGCAGCGTTAAGCGCATCTACTTTTTTCAGCAGGCTTGCATCTGCAAAAGGTCCTTTTTTCAGTGAACGAGACATTCTTTCTCCTCCTTATTATTTCGATAATGCTTTGCCATCGCGTCTTCTTACGATAAGCTTGTTGGACTGTTTGTTTTTCTTTCTGGTCTTTAATCCAAGAGCAGGTTTGCCCCATGGAGTACATGGACCCGGGCGACCGATACCGGTCTTACCTTCACCACCACCGTGTGGATGGTCATTCGGGTTCATTACAGAACCACGAACAGTAGGTCTGATGCCCATATGACGTTTACGTCCAGCTTTACCGATGTTAACCAGGTTGTGATCACCGTTTCCTACTACACCGATGGATGCACGGCAGATGATCGGAACCATTCTCATTTCACCAGACGGAAGACGAAGTGTTGCATATTTGCCTTCCTTAGCCATTAACTGTGCGCTGTTACCTGCGGAACGAACCATCTGTCCGCCTTTTCCGGGATGAAGCTCGATGTTGTGGATCATTGTACCAACCGGGATAAGTTCCAGTGGCAGGCAGTTTCCGATACGTACTTCTGCTTCCGGTCCGTTCATGATCTTCATTCCGACTTTTAATCCTTCCGGAGCCAGAATATAAGCTTTCTCGCCATCTGCATAAGCGATCAGAGCGATGTTAGCTGTTCTGTTCGGATCGTACTCGATTGTTTTAACTATAGCAGGAATTCCATCTTTTCTTCTCTTGAAGTCGATGATTCTGTATTTTCTTCTGCTTCCGCCTCCACGATGTCTTACAGTGATTTTTCCCTGATTGTTACGTCCGGAATTTTTCTTTAAAGACACAGTAAGGGATTTCTCAGGAGTGGATTTAGTAATCTCAGAGAAATCGGAACCAGTCATATGTCTTCTTGACGGGGTATATGGGTTATAACTTTTGATTCCCATTTTTGTTTCTCCTTTCGAATATTATCATCATGCTTTCCAGCATATAGCCGCTATCGGCTTAGAGTCCCTCAAAGATCTCGATATCTTTGCTGTCTTCTGTTAATGAAACGATAGCTTTTTTGGTTTTGGCAGTTTTTCCAACAACCATTCCACGGCGTCTTTTCTTACCATCAAGATTCATGGTGTTGACGCTTTTTACTTTTGTTCCTTCGAGCATTTTTTCCACAGCTTCTTTGATCTGTGATTTGTTTGCTTCCGGATGAACAAGGAATGTATATTTCTTCTCACCCATTGCATTCATGGATTTCTCAGTAATCACTGGTTTTTTGATTACGTCATAGTACTGAATATTAGCCATTATGCGTACACCTCCTCAATAGATGCAACCGCATCCTTGGTTACAACAACGGTCTGATGTTTCATAATATCGTATACGTTGATGGTGTTCACAGTTGCAGTCTGTACATCCTCGATATTTCTTGCGGAAAGATATACGTTTTTGTCATCTGCTGCAAGAACAACAAGTGGTTTTACTGCTTTAAGGTTTGTAAGAACCTTCTGCATTTCTTTTGTCTTAGCCTCTGCAAGTGTAAGGCTGTCAACAACTACTAATTTATTATCCTGAACCTTGGAAGTCAGAGCAGATTTCAGAGCAGCTCTTCTTTCTTTCTTGTTCATTTTTACTTCGTAATCTCTTGGTACCGGAGCAAAAACAACACCGCCGCCAGTCCACTGTGGTGCACGGATGGAACCCTGTCTAGCATGACCTGTTCCTTTCTGTCTCCACGGTTTTCTTCCGCCGCCGCTCACTTCAGAACGTGTTTTTGCCTTCTGTGTGCCCTGGCGTTTATTTGCAAGCTGACGAACAACAGCAAGATGAACCAGATGCTCATTGATCTCAACGCCAAACACTGCATCGTTCAGTTCCATTGTGCCAACTTCATTGCCTTCCATATTATAAACAGTTACATTTGCCATCTGTGTGCTCCTCCTTTCTCATTATAAGGACTTTACTGTCTCTTTGATAGTAACCAAAGATTTCTTAGGTCCTGGAACAGCACCTTTAACTAACAGTAAGTTATTCTCTGCATCTACACGTACGATTTCAAGATTCTGAACAGTTACCTGTACATTTCCCATGTGTCCCGGCATGTGTTTGCCCTTGAATACACGGCTCGGATCGGAACAAGCACCGTTGGAACCTGCATGACGGTGATATTTGGAACCGTGAGCCATAGGTCCTCTGGACTGTCCGTGTCTCTTGATCGCACCCTGGAAGCCTTTACCTTTGGAAACTGCTGTTGCATCAACATGCTCACCAGCTGTAAAGACATCGACCTTAATTTCCTGTCCTACTTCATATTCAGCTGCGTTGTCAAATCTGAATTCCTTCAGGAATCTCTTAACAGCAACGCCAGCTTTCTCAAAGTGGCCTTTTTCCGGTTTGTTCACCAGTTTTTCTCTGATGTCGCCGTAGCCTACCTGAACTGCTGCATATCCATCGTTCTCAATTGTCTTAACCTGAGTTACGACACATGGACCTGCCTGTAAAACGGTTACCGGAATTAACGTACCGTCTTCATTGAAGATCTGAGTCATTCCGACTTTTGTAGCTAAAATAGCTTTCTTCATTCTTTCTTCCTCCTTATAGCGGATTACCAGTTCGGCAATCATATAGTAAATAGCATAAATGCTTACGCATTAACAAAAGAATCTCATCAGATGAAAGAATTATTTTGTTTTCATCTTGATATCAATCTGAACGCCTGCTGGCATTTCCAGTCTGGACAGTGCATCAACTGTCTTCTGAGTTGGTGTCAGAATATCGATCAGTCTCTTGTGTGTTCTCTGTTCAAACTGCTCTCTGGAATCTTTATATTTGTGAACCGCTCTTAAGATAGTAACAACTTCCTTCTTAGTAGGAAGCGGAACCGGTCCACTTACCATTGCGCCATTCTTCTTAACAGTATCGATGATTTTTGCTGCAGATGCATCTACTAACTGATGATCGTAAGCTTTTAATGTGATTCTCATTACCTGATTTGCCATAAAAAAAGTCTCCTCCTATTCGTACTCTCTAGCAGTACGACAAGCGGCGACTGTACACATCTCCGTGTGTTTCCCATAATCTTAAACACACGCCCATCCCTGTGATGGTTCTTTGAACTTGTACAGTGACTTGTCGTCAGTTTCCTAACTTGACATTCGCTCCACGGAAAACCCGCCTTATCAGCGGCAACCTCACGCTTCATTGCTATCATGTCACAGCATCTAGAAGTATACACAATACTTTTAAAGTTTGCAATACCTTTTTTTAAAAAAAATTGTATTTTTATTGATACACTTTTAACAAAAAGGGCTGACGTATAAATCAGAGCGCGAAATTCGCGTTTGATCATGCGTCAGCCGCTGCATCTTATCATATTTACTATTCTTCTTCGTTTTCTCCGATAATATCCGAATAATCAAACAATGTAACCTGTGTCACATCATCTCTTGACACATACGGTGCATCTCCCTCCTGCTTTGCCTCCTCTGCAAGCTCAGCAGGTGTCAGACGGGGAACAACCATTTTTTTGATCTCAACAGGTTCCGGGACTTTCTCTTCTTCCAACTCTTCCGGACCCTCTTCAAAAGCCCTTACCCTTGTCTGATTATAAGAAGGTCTTGCCTTCCTTGCGGAAGAAGCCGGTTTCTTAACAGTCCTCTGCTCTTCTTTCTCTTTTTCCGGTTCTGCAGTTGCCGCTGCAATTTCCTTTTTCAGTACCTCATGGGCTTCGCTGGCTGCATTCTGCATTACCACAGGTCTGGAAGGCGCTACACGGATCTCCTCGTCCTCTTCCTCAATCTCATCCACAAATCCGCCGGTACGAATCATACGTTTCTCTGCTTTTTTACGCTTGCGTGAACCTTTTTGTTCCTTACGGATCTGACGTTCTTCTTCTTTATAAAGACGGGCCCTTTCTTTCTCTTCTCTCTTGAGTTCTTTAGGTGTTTTAATATGGCCTGTTTCTTCTTCGCTGTACTCCTGCTCCTCCTGAGGAGATTTCTTCCAGAGTTCTGCGATAATATAAAGAATGATCAGGAACAGAATTACCAGTCCCAGTACGATAAGTCCTTCCACACTTTCCGTTGCCACAAGAAGATAGCCCAGGAAATTAACAGTGAGTACAACCTTAGGCACATAGTCCTTCACCGCCACTGTAATACTCTGACCGCTGGAATCTTTGGGATTGATCACTGTTCCGGTGCCATTTTCAAGATTTACGGAAGCAATATTATAACGGTAAACTTTGGAATCCTCCTGCACCAGAATAGGTGTTCCCACCAGTACGTCTTCCGTCTTCTCCGGAATGGCATATGTCACAGATCCCATCGGCAGATTGGTCGCCTTATCAGCGTCATCCATGATGACTGTCTGTACACCAAAAAACGGCGGCAGGGCGATTCCCAGCACGCACAGCATGGTACATATAATAACGAAATGAACAATAAACTTTAAAAACTTTGACATTGGTACTATCCTCGCTTCTGCTTTTCTCTTGGCTTGATTCTAACAACTAACGCTATTATACCTTGTTTTTTTCCAGTGGTCAACTTATAATGTTTATATCTTAAATAACAAAAATCAGCTCATCATGAAAGGATAACTTATGGATTTTTTATATTTTCTGGCTGAACACCGTACAGCCTGGCTTAACGTTTTTTTTCAGGGAGTCACTTATCTGGGGCAGGAAGCGCTTGTGATTGCCATCGTATGCTGGCTGTACTGGTGTGCCAATAAAAGGCTGGCATTCACACTGGGCTTTTCCTATTTTACTTCCGGTCTTCTCATACAGGGAATGAAAGTTACTCTTCGGGTTCCCCGGCCCTGGATTCTTGATCCTCAGTTTCAGCCTGTTTCCTCCGCCCTTGCAGGTGCTACCGGCTATTCCTTTCCCAGCGGCCACACACAGAGCATCACTGCTTTAATGGGCACATTTTTCTTTTATGCCAAAAATAAAATCGCAAAGCTGCTGTGCATTCTTACCATTCTGCTGGTAGGATTCTCCCGGATGTATCTGGGATGTCATACACCTCAGGATGTATGTGCCGCACTGATTCTATCCGGCATATGCGTATATTTGTGCAGCCGACTGTTCATAAAGCCCCGGAACATACAGTATTCCCCCAAAACTCTTTCTGTTATAATGGGCTGTACCTGTTTGGGACTTCTTGTGTATGTACTGCGGCTTTACCATATGGAAATACTCCCTTCCGTATATGCCTCTGACTGCATAAAAGCCTGCGGTGCGGGGACTGCATTCGCACTGGGTTATTATATAGAAGAAACTCATATTCGTTTCTCACTTCCCACCTCCTTTGGCAGCAAAATCTTTCGGTTCCTTACAGGACTGGCAGTAACTCTGGCACTTCAGACCGGATTAAAGCCTGTTCTGGGAGCTTCTTTCCCGGCAGATTTCCTGAGGTACTTTCTTACCGTGTGCTGGATCATGTTTCTTTATCCGATGCTTTTCAGAAAAGAAAAAAACTGATCCGGCAGCCATTACAGTATCAAAAAAGCAGCCGCATATTATTGCGGCTGCTTTTTCAGTGTCATTATTATTGATTACTCAGATATTTTTCAATGCTGACCATGGCTGCCTCTTCATCCTCACCGCTTGTGGAAAGTACAATTTCCTCACCGGCATCCAGCCCCAGTGTCATCATACCCATTATGCTTTTTGCGTTAACTCTCTTTTTTCCAATCTCGACATAAATTTCACTGTTAAACTGGCTCGCAACCTGAACCAACTGTGCAACCGGACGTGCTTCCAATCCGGTAGATAAATTAATGGTGACTGGTTTTTTAATCATAATAATTCCTCCTCGTTTTCCCGCAGTTTGTCTGCCAGGGCGCTCAGTTTCTTTAATCGGTGGTTGACTCCCGATTTTCCCACCTGCGGGTCCAACATCATTCCCAATTCCTTCAGCGAAGCCTCAGGATACTGCAGCCGCAGCTCGGCCACCTGTGCAAGACCTTCATTCAGACTCTCAAACCCCACCGTTCTGGCGATAAGCTCAATGTCTTCCTTCTGCTTGATAGCCGCACTGACAGTTTTGTTGATATTTGCCATTTCGCAATTGAACTTGCGATTGACGGAATTGCGTACTTCCTTGAGAATTCTGATATTCTCCAGATTCATCAGTGCCACATTGGCTTCCATAATTGCCAGCATGTCCACGATCTGTGAACCCTCTTTTATGTACACCACATAGGATTTCTTTCGCTGGACAATTTTTGCATCAATCTGAAAGCAGCCGATAATCTCCTGAAGCTGCTGTGCTTTACCCTGATCTGCACAGACAATCTCAAAATGATATCCTTTTTCCGGATCACTGATAGAACCCGAGGCTAAAAATGCTCCCCGGATAAACGCCCTCTTACAGCAATTTTTCTGTATGACAAGAGTATTGCTGATTCTGAGTTCTCCGTCTGATCCATCCGTATGAATCTTCGCCGCCTGAAGTACCTCACGAATCTGATCCTCCTGTGAAACTTCCACAGAATAAACCTTCCCCCGCTTCATCGAATGATTCTCACGAATGAATATTACTGTCTCTATATTAAATGTTTTTCTTAATAATGTAAAGCACTTTCTTGCAACTGCTTCATTTTCCGTCTGAATTCGAAGGGTTTTTTTATCATTTTCCAACTCATCCAGCCATCCGCAGGTATTTAAAATAGCGGCAAGCTCTGCTACACGACAATGTCTGGCCGCACTTTGCTGTTTTGAAAGTTCTTCCTTCACCATCCCTGAAAAAGACATTCTCAACACCTGTTCCTTTTATTTTTTCAGCAGCCTGTCCTTTCCGATATCCCTGTGTTCCAGACGAAAGCCATAAGCACCGCCTCTTCTGGAAAGCCGTCCGTACAGTTCCCTTGCAAATGTAACAGACCGGTGCTTCCCTCCTGTACAGCCAATTGCAATGACAAGGCTTGTTTTTCCTTCCTTTTTATAATTGGGAATAAGAAAATTCACCATATCCTCCAGCCTGTCCGCAAACTCTCCTGCAGCTTCACTTTCCATCACGTAATTAAACACACTGTCATCCATACCGGTCAGAGGCCGCAGCTCATCAATGTAATAAGGATTGGGCAGAAACCTTACATCAAATACAAGATCTGCATCTGCCGGTATCCCGTATTTAAATCCAAAGGAAAGAACAGAAACCACCATATTATGAAATTCCTGATTCTTCACAAAAATCTTTTCAATTTCTTCTCTCAGTTCTCTGGTCAGCAAATGTGTGGTATCAATAATATAATCTGCACGTCTTTTTAAAAAATTCATCTTTTCCCGCTCAAGGCGGATCCCGTCATCCACTCTCCCGTTCATGGCCAGCGGATGGCTTCGTCGTGTTTCTTTATAGCGTTTTACCAGCACATAATCCTGAGCATCAAGAAAAAGTATCTCAAAATCGTATCCCGCCTTCTTCATCCCGTCCAGAACAGTTTCCAGTTCATCCAGGGATCTGCCGCTTCTGGCATCAATCCCCAAAGCCACGTTCTGCACTTCCTGTCCCTGAATTTCCGGCATCAGCGATGCGAATTTTTCCAGAAGCGGAATCGGAAGGTTATCTACACAAAAGTACCGGGCATCCTCCAGCATTTTCAGGGCTGTGGATTTTCCTGCACCCGATACTCCAGTTACTATTACAAACCGCATATTTTATCCTCTGTTAATGTTAAAAATCACCTAAGAATTTTACTTCCGGCTGCAGTGTTACACCATATTTTGTCTGTACAGTTTTAATAATATGAGCCATCAGAAGCATGACATCCCGTGCCGTTGCATCTCCTGTATTGATCACAAAACCACAGTGCTTTTCCGACACCTGCGCTCCGCCTACCCGATATCCGGCCAGACCACTGTCCATGATCAGTTTTCCTGCAAAATGTCCCTCCGGTCTTTTGAAAGTACTTCCTGCACTGGGATACTCCAAAGGCTGTTTGCTGGTACGAAGCTCCTGAAGCTCTTTCATTCTTGCCCTGATTGCTTCCTGATCCCCCTCTTTAAGAAGGATAACCGCCTCCAGTACAAAGTATCCTGCTGTTTTCACAATACTGGTGCGATACCCCAATTCCAGTTTATCTGCAGGAATAGTCAGTATTTCCCCCTCCCGGTTCATTACTGTCACCTGCTGCAGTACCTGTTTCATTTCTCCGCCATAGGCACCTGCATTCATTACCACAGCCCCGCCCAGGGTTCCCGGTATTCCGGCAGCAAACTCAAACCCTGTAAGAGATGCATTTTTGGCTGCCGCCGCTATGGCTGCCAGAGAAGCACCCGCCTGTGCCCGCACCACCCTGCCGCAGACCTCCACAGCAGACATATTACGAAACATCTGAATTACCACTCCCCGATAGCCATCATCGCTTACCAGAAGATTACTTCCGTTGCCCAGAATAAAACAGGGCATTTTTTCTTCGCTGCATATTTTCAGGATGGCGCCCAGCTCTTCACAGGTTTCCGGCATCAGAAAATAATCAGCCGGACCTCCGATACGAAAGGTCGTATGCCGGCTCATGGGTTCATCCAGCAGTATCTGCTCCTCATCCAGTAAATCGTAAAATCTTTGTTTGATTTCTTGTTTCACAGATTTAAATCCTCTAACTTTCTATTTTTAATATTATTAATGATATCCATATTCTTTTTCGGCTCCGCCAGCAGATCCCGGACAACCTCTCCAGCGATCATAAGTCCTGCCACAGAAGGAACAAAAGATATGCTTCCGGGAACCGGCCGGTCCGTATTGCCTTTACGTTCCCCGTTATCTTCCCCTTTGAGCGGTTTTTCCCGGGAATAAAGCACTTTAACCTTGCGGATTCCTCTTTTGCGAAGCTCTGTTCGCATCACCTTGGCAAGCGGGCACACACTGGTCTTGGAAATATCCGTAATCTCAAACCTTGAAGGATCCAGCTTGTTTCCGGTTCCCATACAGGAAATCACAGGTGTATTGGCCTTTTTTGCATTCTCGATGATCAGGAGCTTGGATGTAACCGTATCAATGGCATCCACCACATAATCATAGGAGCTCATATCAAACATTCCCTCTGTATCCGAATTATAGAATGTTTCATAAGTATGCACCAGAATTCCCTCGTCGATATCCCAAATACGCTTCTTTGCCACCTGCACTTTGCTCATTCCCACTGTAGAACGCAATGCAAAAAGCTGGCGATTAATATTCGTCAGTGACACAATATCGTGATCAACCAGTGTAAGACTTCCCACGCCGCATCGCGCAAGAGCTTCCACCACATATGAGCCAACACCGCCCAATCCAAAAATGATAATCCTGGATTTTGCCAGTTTCGTTACTCCTGTATCACCCAGCAATAATTCCATTCGGGAAAATGCGTCCTGCATACTGTTTCCTCCTAAATTTTATTTTTGCCGAAACCGCCTTATACCTCATTCCTTATGCGCAGCCTTTGACCATTATACACAGTCTGGCTGCAAAAGTACAGTTTTTCCTTTTTATACCGCATAACTTTCCTGTTTACAGATTATACTATTGCCTGTAACGCAGAAGCTGTTACTGCTCTTATTAACGAATACTTCTGCGTAAACAGTCAGGAGGTATTATGTGGCAGCAGGTTTTTTTAGGATTTATAGGATTTTGTGCCGGTGTCATTGTAGCCGGCGGCGTTACCGGTCTTGTTATCGGTCTGTCTATCATCCCCCGTTACGCAGGGAACACTCACACGGGAAAACACATCCTGTTATATGAAGATACTCTTCTTCTGGGTACGCTGCTGGGAAACATGACATATCTGTTTTCCTGGCATATACCCTCGGGAGCCTTCTTTTTGTGTTTATACGGACTGTTCTCCGGGATTTTTCTCGGAGGCTGGATCATGGCTCTTGCGGAAATGGCAGATATTTTTCCAATTTTTTCCCGCCGTATCAAACTTACAAAAGGCTTCCCCTGGATCGTATTTTTCCTTGCACTGGGAAAATTCTCCGGTTCCCTGTTCTTTTATTATCGCCACTGGGGATCTTAACTCTATAAAAGATGAGCCGGCATGGATTCTCTGTGGTTTCCTGCCTTCTCCCCGGTCCATGTCTGCTCTGCTTCTTTTTGTTCTGACTTTTCCCTGGCGGTCCGCTTTTTACTGTCTGATGGCCGGCTTTTCAGCGGGCACTCCTCTTCCAGTTCTCTGTGATACCACTTCCGGTAATCTCCCGGTGCACAGCCCATTTCTTTTTTGAAGGTTTCCGCATAATAGCTGGAGCCTGTAAATCCGTGGCGCAGTACAATTTCTGTTATACTTCCGGTTTTCTCCAGAATTTCGGGAAGGCTTCTCTCAATACGATACGTCTGAAGATATTCCACCGGTGTCTGATACATTCTTTTTTTAAAAAAGCGGCAGTACTCTCCGCTGCTCACACCACAGTCACCCGCCATCTGAGACAATGTGATCTTTTCATTATAATGGCTGTGGAGATACTGAAGCATTCCCAAAAGCTTTGCTGTTTCTCTGACAGCCGCCTTTTTTCGCGTGGGCGATATTCTCACATATTCTCTGAAAAGTCCGGCCCAGACTCTGTATATAAGCCCTTTGACCTCCAGTTCAAATCCCGTTTCCCTGAGCTCCACACAATTTCCCGCTTCCAGAAGACCATTCAGTACAGCTGCCTGACCTTCCTCTTTACAGTCAAGGTATAGCCAGGGCAGATCGAGGCAGCCCTCCAGGGGTTTCACATATTTCTCTGCTGTATTTCCTGCTCCGCCCTCAATAAATCCGGGCTGAATTTCAAATATAAATATCCGGCAGTCCTCTTCACTGCTCAGAAAACGCCAGGCATTTCCCGTATTCACAAACAGCCCATCCCCCTCATGGAGCATCTGTGTATCCTGATTGACCTGACAAAGAACACTTCCTTCTATAATATATATCATACACATTGATGCATATATTCTGCATGCCATATGACCGAATTCTTTCTGTTTCATATCCAGAAGCCACACTTTAAGTCCCGGGCATTCTGTTTCATCCGTAAGACATTTTACATCCCTTCCAATAAAATATCCCCTCATATTTCATGTCCTCTCATTCGTATTTAATACTCCGCTTCCAGTATAATATAAATTTGTCGAAAAAAACAGGGCATTCTTTTATTTTCCTGAAAAAACAAAAAACATGGAATATTTTTGTTTTTTCTCCACAAACTATAAAAACAACACACATTCTGAAGGATATCACACATAATTTGCAGAAAGGATGACACCATGACTACCAAACATCAGCAACAGCAATATGAAGCATATGTCAAACAGATCACCCCTGTGCACAGTCTCGGTGCAAATATGGCAAAGGCGTTTCTCACCGGAGGAATCATCTGTGTTATTGGGCAGGTAATTCTGAATTTTGCGGCAGCGCAGAATCTGGATAAGGAAACAGCCGGGGCCTGGTGCTCTGTTATTCTTATTTTTATCAGTGTTCTTTTTACCGGACTGAATATTTATCCCTGCATAGGAAAATTCGGCGGGGCAGGTGCCCTTGTCCCTATAACCGGATTCGCCAATTCAGTCGCCGCCTCTGCCATAGAATTCCAGGCAGAAGGACAGGTATTCGGTATCGGCTGTAAAATTTTCACCCTGGCAGGCCCCGTTATTCTGTACGGAATATTCACAAGCTGGTTACTGGGTCTGATTTACTGGATCCTGAAATTATTAGGCATTGCATAAAACCCCGGAAAGGCAGGATAAAAAGAAATGAATGGATATTCACATACAGCAGGAACACCCACAGGCTCTTCCAGCATTGCATTTTCAGTTCCTGTATATATACAGAGCTACGCATCAGTAGTCAGTCAGAAAGAAGGAGAAGGCCCTCTTGGTAAGCGATTTGATATGATCTATGAAGATCCCATGTTCGGTGCCGACACATGGGAGGCTGCCGAAAGTACACTCCAGAAAAAGGCAGCTGAACTGGCCATTGAAAAATCCGGACTTGCGCTGACTGATATCCGTATGATCTTTGCAGGAGATCTTCTGGCTCAGACAACAGCCTCCTCTTTTGGTACTGCAGGAATGGGAATCCCGTTTTTCGGACTTTTCGGTGCCTGCTCTACCATAGGAGAAGCATTATCTCTTGGCGCCATGGCCGTTGCCGCAGGATACGGGCGTCATGTTCTTTGTGCCACCTCAAGCCATTTCGCCAGTGCGGAAAAAGAATTTCGTTTTCCACTGGGCTATGGAAACCAGCGACCCTTATCTGCATCCTGGACAGTTACAGGAAGCGGTGCCTGCATTCTGGGCAGCACTCCGCCAGGACAAAAAATATCCGCCGATGCTCCAACTCCTCAGACCATCGGCGGATATGTAAAAATCACAGGCATAACCACCGGGCGTCTGGTGGATTACGGCTGCAGAGATTCTTTAAATATGGGGGCATGTATGGCCCCGGCTGATGTAACCATAGGACCATGTCCAACTGCATAATTATCTCAAATATTATTCCAGATTTGCATGAAGCCTGAACATTTCTTCTGAAGTTTTGTTCAGTCTGTCCATCATAATGATTACAAGCACATCATACACGATCCATGACATCTGTTCAAAAGCATTGCCCATTGGCTGAACAGAGACAACAGTATCTTCAAGAGTGCTCTTTGGAGTTGCACCGGGAATGGTAATACTGCAGGAAGCCATCTGGCCGATGGAAGCTTCCGGATGAATGGTCACAGTAACTACATCAGCACCAACACTCCTTGCCTTCTTTGCCATTACAACCAGACTTCCGGTCTCTCCGGAACCGGAACCAATCACAAGAACATCCCCCTTACCGATGGCAGGTGTCGTAGGTTCGCCTACAAAATACACAGTCAGTCCAAGATGCATCAGTCTGTTTGCAAAAGCTCTTGCCACAAATCCGGAACGGCCTGCACCTGCAACAAAAACGCGTTTCGCTCCGAGAATGGCGTCTGCAAATTTTTCCAGCTCATCTATGGAAATCCGTTTTGCATTTTCTGTCAGTTCTTCGAGAATTTTTCCAAGTATCTCATTATTCTGCATCATCTAATCCTCCTTGCTGTGAATCGTTTCATATAGCTTTCTGGCTGCGTCCACCGGATCTTCTGCATGACAGATACCGCCTCCCACGATAAGGATTTCCGGGCAATATGCCATATAATCGGAAACAGAAGCCAGACTGATACCTCCGGCAACAGAAATTCCGGCCTTTTTGCAGCAGCCTGCCATTACCTTCAGATCATCCAGAGGCGTTCTTCCTGCTGCCTGCTGATCCGTGCCGGTGTGAACAGCCAGGAAATGAACACCCAGCTTCTCCAGACTTGCAATCCGTTCTTCCATATTCTCCACACAGATCATATCTACAACGATTTTTCTGCCGTAATCCTCTGCTGCCTTTACACATTCTGCAATAGTAAGAAGATCCGTTACTCCCAGAACAGTTGCATAATCCGCCCCGGCCTTAAAGGCCTCTTCCGCCTCATAGTATCCTGCATCCATAATTTTCATATCTGCCAGGATTTCTTTATCGGGAAACTTTTCTTTCATAGTTCTTACAGCCTGCATTCCGTATTCGTACACAAAAGGTGTTCCGATCTCTATAATATCCACATAATCACGGATCTTTTCAACGAGAGAGACTGCATCTTCCAGTGTAATATCGTCTAAAGCTACCTGCAGTTTCATATTCTCAACCTCCGATTATCTCTCTGAACTTCTTCACATTATCTTCCAGACTGCCGTCCTTTGAAAAAATACTGGATGTTCCTGCCACATAAACATCAGCGCCTGCATCATGCATCAGCACTGCATTTGCAAAGCTTACATTTCCGTCCACTTCGATCAGAATGTTATCATATCCATTTTCGTCTAACATTGCACGAAGTCTTTCAAGTTTCTTCATTGTTGCCGGAATCAGTTTCTGTCCTGCAAATCCCGGATTGACCGTCATCAGAAGAACCATATCCACGTCCGGAAGAAGATCTTCCAGTACACAAAGAGGCGTTCCCGGATTCACGGCCAGCCCTGTTTTTACACCCATTTCGTGAATGGCTCCAAGGGCTTTCTGCACATGAGCAGTAGATTCATAGTGAATGGTGATAATATCATTTTCATCGCAGCAGGACAGAGATGGAATGATCTTAATCGGCTCCTCCACCATCAGATGAATATCCAGCGGTGTTTTTGAAATCTTTTTCAGAGCCTTTACAAAATCAGGACTCAACGTAATATTCGGCACAAAATGGTTGTCCATCATATCAATATGAAAATAATCCACTCCGACCTTTTCCAGTGCCTCCACATCTCTCTGGGCATTCATCAGATCCAGACACATCAATGACGGAGATATATAACCTTTTTTCATTTTAATTTTCCTCCTATCGCTTTCTCCAGAAATTCTTCTACCTCCTCTTCTGTTGGTATGGAATCCTGGGCACCTTTTTTTGAAACACAGATTCCCGCTGCCGCATGTGCAAAGAGAATCGCATTCTCCATATTCATCCCTTTGCAAAGCTGGATAGCCAGCGAAGCACCAAAGGTGTCCCCGGCTGCTGTGGAATCTACTGCCTCCACTTTAAAGCAATCAATGAATTTTGCTTCCCTGCCATTATACAACAAAGCGCCTCTTGCTCCAAGTTTCAAAATCACATATTCCGGTTTTGCATTTTCATACAGCCATTTCGCCGCTTTAAGCGCACCTTCTTTTGTATCCACACTGATTCCTGTCAGGGCTTCCGTCTCTGCTTCGTTAGGGGAAAGGATAAACAGTCCCTGAAGACGCTCCAGCGGAATCTTCATTGCAGGACCTGCATCTAAAAATACAGGGATTCCTTTTTCCTTTGCCAGTTCATAGGTCTGATAAACGGTTTCAAGCGGAATTTCCAGCTGCATCAGAATCATATCAAAATGTTCTTTTTCCAGCGCCGCTTTTACATCATCCATACATACACAGTTATTGGCTCCCATGGAAACGTATCCCACATATCGGCCTGTATCATCCAGAAACATCAGAGCCAGACCTGTCTGTTCCTTTTCATCTCTTACAACATATTTTGTATCAACACCGGCCCGATCCAATGCCTCCAGAAGCATATCGCCATTGCTGTCCATTCCCACACGGCCCACGATTGCCACATCAGCCCCCTGCTTTGCGGCTGCAAAAGCCTGATTAGAGCCTTTTCCGCCTGTGGCATATCCGTAGCGGGAACACAGAATGGATTCTCCGAATTTCGGGATGGTATTTGCTCCCTCCACAAACAGATCGCGATTCATACTTCCTACCACCAGTATTTTCGGTTTGTTCATTTTACCCTCCTTATAATGATAAATTCCCGGAATCAGATATCTCCAATTCCGAGAATTTATTACTGATTGCTGATTTTCACGCAGCACTTTTCAAAGTTTATTTCTGCTGGCTCAGTTTTGCCATTTTTCTCTTTTCGATTACAACATTCATAATCAGAACGCCGATAAGAGCGATACCCCAGATCATGTCACGGTAGTAGTTACTGATGTTCGGGAACATGTTCAGGTATGAAGAAAGCATCTGAAGGATCAGTACCGCAATCGCAATTCCCGGAATGCTTCCGAATCCGCCGTTTGGATTGACACCGCCAAGTACCGCGATCAGGATAGTCTGCATGGTATAGCTGCTTCCGAAGTCTGCCTTTGCAGAACTGATACGGGAAAGGCTCAGAAGACCGGCTATTGCAGAAACGATACCGGAAAGCATATATGCACGTACAATTACGGAAACATTATTAATACCTGCAAATTTTGATGCTTTTTCATTTGTACCTACAAGGTGTACTCTCTTTCCGAATTTTGTCTTTGCCATAATCAGAGAAACCAATACCACCACCAGCACAAAGACAATAAACGAAGAAGGAATTCCCAGCAGTGTTTTTGTGGCAAAATCACTGTATGCTTCCGGAACACCGCTGACGGTACTTCCGTTGGAGCACACAATGGCAATACCCATGTAAAGCTGATAAGTACCAAGAGTTGCAAGCATTGCCGGAATCTTCAGAACGGAAACAAGGAAACCGTTGAATGCTCCGCATGCCATACCTACAATAAGAGCCACAAGAATTGCAGCCGGAATTCCAAAGCCCATTTTGTTCATAAGAGTTCCTGCCAGTACACCGCAAAGGTTTGCAATGTATACCGTAGAAAGGTCGATACCGCCCGCAATCATAGCGATGCCGCAGCCCACAGACATCAGACCGTATTCTGTCAGTGTTTTTGCCATAGACTGAAGATTCCCTACATTCAGGAATTTTGTTCCTTTTGTAACACCGGATACCACTACAATAATTACGAAAATCGCCAGCAGCCTAAGAATGTTTCCATCAATCTTTTTTAATTTCTTCATTTTATGCCGCCTCCTTTTTTGCTTTTCCAAGCTTGATACCGTGAGCCTGCATCATGGAGATTGCAGTTCCGACAACAATAATTCCACCGATAAATACTTTCTGCCAGTATACGGAAATACCAACAAGAATGAGACTGTTTGTAACCATTGTAAGAAGAAGGGTTCCGAGGATACAGCCTTTGAGTGTTCCGACACCGCCTGTCAGACGGGTTCCTCCAAGAATAACAGCAGCAATAACCGTCATTTCCGCACCGGCAAACTCTGTCGGCTGGAAACGCATAGACATAACTGCATAGCTTACACCTGCAATACCTGCAAGCACACCGTTTACTGTGAATACACCAAAACGGATCTTCTTAACATCAAATCCGGCTCTTTCTGCAGAAACCTCATCTCCGCCTACCGCATAAACACCACGTCCTACCATTGTAAAGTTCAGGATCAGGTAAGTAATGATATAAAGTACGACCATGATGATAAAGGTTTTTGGCAGTGTGGAACCAAGACCTGTTTTTGCATTTGTTACGGTAAGCAGCGGAGTTTTTGCAAATCTCTGCAGTGTATCCGGAAGGTCCATACGTCCGGCTTCAAAGGCACCGAGAAGAATACCGCTGTAAATGGAAGAAGTACCAAGAGTTACGATCAGACTGGGGAATTTATATTTTACAATAATAAATCCGTTTAATGCTCCCATTAAAGCACCAAAGAACATCGCAATCAGATACACAAGGATCCATGGTCCGTCATAACCCGTTTTGTATGTAATCATAATGGCAATATAGCTGCTCAGAGCCGCCATCAGAGGGAACGCAACGTCCGGACCGCCGGTGCTTACAAACGCCAGGAACGCACAAAGTGCATAAATACATGGAACGATCATAGATCTGGCAATATCTACAATGTTGTTATTTGCGAAGAACAGTCCGGAACGCATCTGAATTATCAAAGACAGAATAACGATAATCACAAATACATAAAACTCTGACTGTTTTGCCATTTTCTTCAGATATTTCATTCGTCATTCACTCCTTCCTTAATCTGCCGCATTTGCAAGGTTTTCTGCATTGAGCTCTTCTTTTCCCAGCTCGCCTGTCACTCTTCCGCCCTGCATGATGATCGCACGGTCACAGGTTTCGATTACTTCTGCCGTATCATCCGAAATAACGATTACTGCCATGCCCTGGGCTGCCAGAGACTTCAGAAGATTCTGGATGTCAAATTTGGCACCGATATCAACACCGACTGTCGGGCCGTTCAGAATCAGAACCTTTGGATTTGTTGCAAGGGCTCTTGCAAGAACGACCTTCTGCTGGTTACCGCCGGAAAGAGTGGATACCGGATTTGTATGATCCTTTGTTGCAACACCCATTTCTTTTACCCAGTTTGCAGATTCTTCCACAACTTTATTGTGATTTACCACACCACCCGCTGTAGCAATTGCATCAAGACGGGTAACGGTAATATTGTCAATAATAGACTGCGGCAGGAAAAGACCTTCTGTAAGTCGGTCTTCCGGTACAAGTGCAACACCGGCATTTTGTGCCTGAGTTACACTGGTGAACACAACTTCTTTTCCGTTCAGCTTCATTGTACCGCCTGTCGGCCTGAGCATTCCCGAAAGTGCCAGCGAAAGCTCTGTACGTCCGGATCCAAGCTGTCCGGTAACACCAAGGATTTCGCCTTCACGAAGGGTGAAATTAATATTTTCAAATCCCGGAGCACTAAAGTTAGATACTTCCAGGACAGGTTTTCCGATTTTTCTTTTCGCCGGTTGTTTTTTCTCATCATCGAATTTACGGCCTGTCATGTAATAAACAAACTTTTCTTCCGTCATCTCAGATGTAGGACAGCTGATTACGTTTTCACCGCTTCTCATAATGGTAATACTGTCAGAAATTTCAAAAACCTCATCCAGCTTATGAGAAACAAACAAAATAGTTACTCCGTTCGCTTTCAGCTGTGCAATGATTTCAAACAGACGTTTTACTTCTTTTTTTGTCAGTGCAGTGGTCGGTTCATCCATGATAATCAGCTTTGCATTATCAAGAAGTGCTCTTGAAATAGCAATAAGCTGCTTATCTGCAACCGGAAGTGTTTCAACCAGTGCATCAAGATCCACATCAAAATTGATTTTCTTTACTGCTTCTTCCGCAATCCTGCGAAATTCTTTTCTGTTTACAAATTTCTTTTTGTTGGCAAGTACCTGGTTAAAAGCCAGATTTTCGATAACTGTTAAATTAGGGAAAATAGAGAAATCCTGATAAATAACCTGAATACCTGCTTTGATTGCCTCAGCCGGAGTCATTACCGGATATGGCTTTCCATCGATTTCAATTGTTCCGCCGTCTGGTTTGTAAAAACCGGAAATGACTTTGATAATTGTAGATTTACCACATCCGTTTTCACCGGCGAGACAATGTGTTTCTCCCTTTTTAATTGTAAGATCAACGCCTTTTAACGCATGTACTCCGCCGAATGATTTTTTAATCTGCTTTACTGAAAGTATATTTTCCATGCTATCATCCTGCCTTTCCTACCCATTTTTTCATAAAACCTTTTTAAATTTTGTACAAAAATATCGCATATCCCGAAAAAAGGTCACAGGATATGCGATATTCCGTTTCCTTACTCAAACATTAACTTTACTGATCTATCTTTAAAATTAGAAATCGTAATCGTTGATGTTTTCAGCTGTCAGAGTGATGTCAGCCTGTCCGATGATGCATCTGTTAGCGCCTTCAACGATAGATACGCTGTTGTATCCTTCAAGACCAAGGTCTCCACCGTCAGCAATTTCTTCTCCGCCAAGGATCATAGCTGCAACTTTGCACATGATATAACCGGAATCTTTTGGATCCCACAGTTTAACTGTAGAGATTGTACCGGATTCAACATATGGTTTGAAGCTGTTCGGAGTACCAACACCAACAACTTTAACGTCAAGACCTAATTCTTCAACAGCCTGTGCAATACCTGGGCAGTCTGTGGAAGCAACGCCTGTGAAGCCTTTCAGATCCGGATTTGCTTTCAGAACTTCTTTTGCTCTTTCATATGCGGTATCAACACTTTCTTCAGATTCACATGTCGGAACAGCGCCGTCATTGATCAGTTCCATATTTGGATATGCTTCCAGCTGACGTTCGTGCTGAGCTGTTGCATATTCCATATGAGTGGTAGATGTTGTGTAAGCTACCATTTCAGCGTACTTTCCTTCTTCGCCCATGTCTTTTGCAAGAGCGTCCATGATTGCAGCACCGAAATCGTCTGCTGTAAATGCTTCTGTATCATACAGAGTATTTACCTGGTTGGAAGCTTCGTGTGTAATAACTACGATGCCTTTTTCCATAGCGTTTTTCAGAGAAGCTTCGATTGCGCCCGGGTCGATCGGAACAACACAGAGAGCGTCAACGCCCTGGTTGATCATGTCATCGATAACCTGTACCTGAGAAGCAGCATCAGCGTTAGCCGGTCCCTTCTGGATTACGTTAATGCCTGTTTCCTCACCAAACTCATTAACGCCGACTTCCATACGTTTGAACCACTCAGCTGTGTTGTCTTTTGTTACAACTGCGATTGTCCACTCAGAAGATTCTTTTTCGGAAACATAGTTTGCCGGATCAAAAAGATCTGCTTCTTCTGCGGAAACACTTGCTGCCATTGGCATTACCATTGTTGCTGCCATTGCCATTGCCCATAATTTTTTTGCCTTCATTTCGTTTTCCTCCTTGAAAATGAATATGTAAAAACTGCGGTTTCCCGCGTCCCCTTAGGGTTCGTGATCATTATTCCACATTTCTGTGGCGCGCAACCATCTCTTCCGGTGCCATGTTAAGCTCCTCACGAAGCATCATAACCAGTACATCATAGAAGATAAATAAAGTCTGCTCAAAAAGATTTCCCATCAGCTGCTGTGAAGGTACGTAATCACCTACTGCTTTATAAGCTGCTGCAGGTACATTTACCTTAAGATCTGCTATGGAAAGTAAGAATCCCTCATTGGATGCTGTGATCAGTGCCAGCTTTGCGCCTGCTTTTTTAGCCATCTCAGCCACATAATTTTCATGGCCTACATTGGCAGAACCGCATGCGCAGATCATCAGGTCGCCTTCTCCGATAGATGGAGTCGTATCATCCCAGATCCAGTAAGATTCTTTTCCAAGATGCATCAGACGCATTGCAAAAGATTTTGTTGCAAGGCCCTCTCTGCCGGCTGCCAGAAGAAAAATTCTTTTTGTTTTTTTGATTTCTTCCACAAGTTCTCTTACATTTGCATCAGTCATTCTTCTGAATACCTCTGTAAGCTCCTTCATTGCCTGAGAACTCAGTTCTACAAATCTGTCTCCCATAACTTTGCTCCTCCTTTCCAAGATATTTAAATCTAAATCCAATGGAACGTTCTGATGAAACCGTTTCCATTGCTTTTAAAAATAATATGCAAATATGATTTCTCATAATTGCACATTATCTTTTTTCAGTTTTATCATTCTTTTACAACTGTCTGATTACCAGACTCGTTCCGAGAACAATCTCCATTCGAGGTCTGCCCGGAAAATTCATCCGGTTGATCAAAAGTTCAACTGCCGCTTTTCCCAGCTTCTTGGCATCCCTCTCGATAAAGTTAAACGGATTTCCGATAATATCAAGTACTTCGATCCTGTCCAGTCCAATACATGCAATGTCCTCAGGAGAAGATTCTCCTCTCTCATGAAGTGCTTTCAAAAATCCCATGGAAATAAGATTATTGCAGGTAAGCACTGCTGTGGGGCGATCCTCCATCCGAAGCATCTCCTTCGACAGCTCATACCCCTTTTGCGTATTATAACTTCCAAGAAAGATATATCTGTCCTCCGGTTCAATTCCGGCATCCCGCAGCGCATCCAGATACCCTTTTTGCCTCTGGCGGGCAAGCACCTGCGTCAATGCACCGTTGATGATGGCAATTTTCTGATGGCCTGCATCGATCAAAGCCTTTGTGGCATTATATACGCCTTCATAATCATTAAAAAAGACGCCATCCACTCCCGGATAATCAATATCTCTGTCCATAAAAATCACCGGAGCATCCATTCCCTGAAGGATTTTTTTCAATTGTTTTCGTTCTGTACGTCCACTGTAGTCTGTGGCCGGCGTATACAAAATGCCCCGTACCCTGTTTTCTTTCAGCAGATTCAATGCGCGTTTGTCCTTCTCCGGATCATCGTCTGTATTGTAGCAGATCAGTGTCAGATTATTCTTATCCGTGATCTCCGTCACTCCACGAAGCATTTCACCGAAAAAAGGGTTATCTATCTCCGGAACCACAAAACCAATGGCAGATGAAGTACCTTTTGATAAATTTCTGGCTACCACAGAGGGTGAATACTTATTGGCCGCTATCACATCCAGAATCTTCTTTCTCGTTTCCGGGCTGACAGAACCTGAGTCATTCATTACCCTCGACACAGTTGCCTTTGATACTCCCGCTTCTTTCGCGATATCTACAATTGTGAGGTTTCCCATATCGTGTTCCTCCCCGTCAGTGTCTGTTACAACACTATGTAACCGGTTTCTTTCATAGTCAATATTATAGACACTCCCACGTAATATGTCAACCCTTCCTGGAAATACATCACAATTTCGTGCATTTTCACGTTATTTCATAAATTATTTTGTGCATTATTCATAAATTTCTTTTTCAAACTCTACCAGTTCGTCAAATTCTTTTTCCACAATCCGGGCCATCTTTTCATCAAGGCCGACCATATGCTCTGCTTCCAGCCACGCTCTTGCCATTTCCCTTCCGAGTTCATGCCCGATAATAAATCCGCCCATACACAAAACGTTTGTATTATTTACTGTTTTGGCTCTGCGTGCCTGATAAATGCTCTCACAAAGTGCCGCATAAACACCTCTGTGCTTGTTGCAGATAATGCTTACACCCATACCTGTTCCGCAGATTGCAATGCCTCTGTCAAATTCTTTGCTTTGCACCCCTTTTGCCACTGCTTTTGCCGCATCCTGAAAAAGAACCGGTTCTTCCGGATCAATGTCAGTAATGTCATAACCACGTTTTTGCAGGTCTGCTTTAATCGCATTTTTCAGTTCAAACCCTGCCGGATCGGCTCCCATAATAATTTTCATGATAAATACCTCCTTTTTTCGTCAGACAGAACACACGTTTCATAAAACCGGTTCCATTCATATTCTTAGAATACCTTTTTTACACAGTCTTGTCAACTGCTGTATCTCAGACTGCATATTTTTTGCAAAACCGGAAATACTCTCCCAAAAAGAAAGGAGCCGCACATGAACAATCATAAAAATTCCCTGACCATCGACCCTACACTTCCCCCCGCCGAAAAACTCCGCCAATACGTTTCACAGACACCAGACCCCTACCGGTATAAAATAAACGATACCACCATTGAAACCAGATGGATTTCCACTAAAAATACGCTCCAGGATTGTCTGAATCATTTATTCGACCATCTGAGCTGCTAAAAGGAGACAGACCATGGCATTTTCCAGTCACACACCCCTCTGGCAGGCTGCCCTGTATGTGCGTCTTTCCAGAGAAGACGGAGACAAAGAAGAAAGCGACAGTATTCAAAATCAGCGCACGCTTCTTACACAATTTGCAGAACAGGAAGAAGATATCCTTGTTTATGATATTTATGTCGATGACGGCTGGAGCGGAACAAACTTTGACCGCCCCTCTTTCTCCCGCATGATGGATGATATACAGCTGGGAAAGGTAAATTGTGTCATCGTAAAAGATCTGTCCCGATTTGGACGAAATTATATTGATGTGGGAAATTACATCGAAAAAATCTTTCCCCTGATGAATATCCGTTTTATTTCTCTCGTAGATGATCTGGACAGCTACAAAAAACCCCAGACAATGAACAACATTCTTGTTCCGTTCAAAAACCTGATCAATGACGAATACTGCCGGGACATCTCCAACAAAGTACGAAGCTCTCTGGATATGAAGCGCCGACAGGGAAAGCACATCGGTTCTTTTGCGTGCTACGGCTATCAAAAAGATCCGGATGACCGCAGTCATCTTCTCCCGGATCCGACTGCTGCCGAAACGGTACGCCAGATTTTCCGGTGGTATCTTTCCGGAATGAGCATTCTCTCCATTGCCAGAAAACTAAATCAGCTTTGTATTCCCAGTCCGTCCGCATACAAGAAATTACAGGGCTTAAATTATAAAAACCGCCACCAGAACATAAATGACGGCAAATGGTCTTCCAGTTCCGTACGACGCATCCTTTCCAATCCCATGTATACCGGTGCTATGGTACAAGGCATCCAGAAAGTCAAAAGCTACCGGATCCAGGTTACCCGCAGACAGCCAAAAAGTGACTGGATCATCGTGGAAAACACTCACGAAGCAATCATTTCCAAAAAAGAATTCGAAGCAGCACAGGATCTTCTTGCCCGGAACACACGCACCTCCCCCGGAGAACAAAAGCTGTCTCTTTTTTCCGGCTTTGTCCGCTGTGCCGACTGCAAAAGATCCATGGTACGAAAAGTATATCATCATTCCTACGGAGACTATACGTATTATGTCTGCAGTACTTACACCAAACGCGACAAATCAGCCTGCACAAAACACGCCATCCGCGCCGAAAAGCTGGAGGAACTTGTTCTTTCAGCCATTCAAAATCAGATTTCGCTGGCAGCAGATATGGACCAGTCCATCAATGCAATTAAAAAAAATCTGCAAAAACAGCAGCAAAACAATCACTGCCGGCAGCTTTTAAATCAGGCAAACGCGCAGATTTTACAGGCAGAAAAAATGATGCTGGATCTTTATCCCGACTGGAAATCCGGCATCCTCTCAAAAGAAGAATATCTCAAATTAAAAAATAAATTTGCAAAAGAAAAAGCAGACGCACAGAAACGTGTATCTGCCCTTACCAGAGAGCTTCAGCCGGAAGAGCCCAAAAGCAGCCCCTTTCTGGAAAGCTTCATGCAATATCGTAATATAACAAAACTTACGCGGGAAGTACTGACGGCACTTGTGGATTCCATTTTCATCCACGAAGATCATAAAATCACCATCGTTTTTAAATACCGGGATCCTTTCCTCGAAGCACTGGAGTTTATAAAAAACAACCGATCCAGGCTCTGATTTTGCTGTTATTTTCCGGATGCGCTTTTTGCATTTTTTCTGTTGATATCTTCGATCACCGCATTATTTACACTGTCTTCGTACTCCCGCATCTTCACTTCCATAGGAGATGGATCCTGTGAAAAATGAATCCGGCCAAAGTGATTAAAGAAAAACAAAATCCCCAGACCAAGCCCCAGAGAATACGTAATTTCCATAACAGAAATCCCTGCCGGAACACTTCCCGTCACCTGCTGATAAATTTTTTCAAACAATCCGGTGACATCCACATCGTTGTTAAAAGTCATGATAGAAAACGCACCGCCAAAAAAAGTGGCTGCACAGACAAATGCGATTTTCAGCCACTGAAAAAAAGGGTTATGTGCCGGTTCTTCCTGATAAGTTATAATAAATTCCGGCTCTCCCATATGAGTGATCGTAAGATCCGGCTCTTTCTGCTGGATTTTTTCTATGAGATCCATCACAGACATGACGTACCGTCCAGGTCTGCCCGGCTCCAGATTGGCGACAGGCAAAACTCTCAGCCGGTTTAAAACCTTGGAATTACTGCAGGACAGCTCTGCAATATCCTGCAGATACACATGAGGGTACAAAACCTTAATATTCTGCTCCACCTGAAGATATAATGTATCACTCATGACTTTCCTCCTATTTTTTCATTTTCGGTTTAAAAATCAGGCTTGCCAGATAAGAAAAAATCAGCGCCGAGGAAACTCCTGCTGCACAGGCAGTAAAACCACCTGTATAAAGTCCCATAAATCCGTCTTTGTCAATGGCTTTTTTCATTCCTTCCCACAAAACATTGCCGAATCCCAGCAGAGGAACAGATGCCCCGGCTCCGGCATAATCCACAAGAGGCTGATAAAGACCCACTGCACTGAGCACCGCACCGCTGCAGACAAGAAGAACCATAATACGCCCGGGCATCAGCTTTGTACGATCCAGCAAAATCTGAACCAGCGCGCAGACTGCCCCGCCAACCCAAAAAGCATTCAGATAATCCATTCTTATCACACTCCTGACTCTGTATTTTTTTCCACATGTTCCAGAACAACGCCATGGGCAATACCGGGAATGGTATCCCCTTCGTTGAAGCTGACCTTTGAAAGCAGTGCTCCTGTGGGAACAAATAATATCCTCTTTAATTCTCCTGCTTCCAGGGCCGGCAGCAGCCGGGCGCAAAGCACAGACGCTGCACAGCCGCAGCCGCTTCCTCCGCTGTGTGTATCCTGTGTTTTTGCATCATAGATCATTATGCCGCAGTCCTGATGTACAGGGCGGATATCAAAGCCTTTTTCTCTCAGAAGTTTTATGAGAATCTCCTGACCTACACAACCCAGATCTCCCGTCACGATCAGATCGTAATCCGACGGTACTGTACGAAAATCAAGAAAATGCCGGTATATGGTGTCACAGGCAGCCGGGGCGAATGCAGCTTTAGGACCATAAAAAAGGGAGCCGGAGTATGTTACAGAAGTTTTCTAATAGCCTTCTTCTCGCCTTTTTTTCCTGAGCTCGTACCGTTTCTCTCCGCCCAGCCATTCCGCTCTTTCGGATTCCGTCTCAATCTTCAGTCCCGGAACCTCCACTTTATTTCCGTCCTTATCAAGAGCGACCATCACTTCATATGCCCGGTTTATGGTTTTACGTACGCCGTCCATACTTTCCACATACGTGTCCACGCGTACCTCCATGGAGCTTTTTCCCACATGTGTGATTTTCCCTATCAGCACAACCGTATCACCCAAAAATGCCGGCGCTTTAAAATTCAGATTGTCGATACATGCTGTTGTCACAATACTTCCTGCATGGCGTCTTGCAACGGTTCCTGCCAGCTCATCGATCCACTGCATAAGAATTCCGCCAAATAATCTCCCGTATCCGTTAATATGCTTTGCCATAATCAGATAGGTATTCTCTGAACGGGAATCTTCCACTCTTTTCTCCGCTCTCATTTTTTCACCTTCTTTTGCATGTGATTATTTCTATCCATAGAATACCATTTTCTCCCCGGCATGTCCACCTGAAATCTCCGTTTATGGGAGTACTGTCACAGAGATTCTGTCGCTGTAAATTTCTCCTGGGAGAAGACTCAGAAGATTATCCTGCTGTTCCAGATCTTCCACGATACCTTTTCTGGAAGGGAGTGAAGACCAGGGTTCCACGCAAATATAAGGTGCTTCTGTACGCGGACAATGCCACAGACCGATATAACGCATCTTTCCGCATTCAATACGGATACCGTCCTCTGCTTTATCTGTCCTTAAGATCACCTCATCTCCCGCATTTTCCAAAACAATCGCGTCATCGTCAAAAAGTGAATGGGAACAGCACAGTTTGTCACCCTCCATCTCCTGAAAAGGCTTCTTTCCGGTAACAAAACAATCCTTGGAAAAAACAATCCTTTCCGATTGACTCTTATGCGGAAATTCCAGAACGTAATCTTCAAACTCTGTTCCCGGCACAAACGGAACCTGAAATCCCGGATGTCCGCCGATTCCAAAGAACATTTCCTTTTCATCCCTGTTTTCCACTTCATAAATTACGGATAGTGTCTTATCCTTCAGAGTGTACCGCACCCGGTAGATAAAATCAAAGGGATATGCCTGTTTTGTCGCCTCATCCGCTGTCAGCTCAAAGCTCATTTCTTCTTCAGAAACCGTTCCTTTTAATTCAGAATACATGACAATGCCATGAATCCGCATAGAATATTCTTTTCCTCTGTAAGTATATTTGCCCCCGGTCAGCCTGGCAATATACGGAAAAAGATTAGGTGCCCGATCCGCCCAGAACTGAGGATCTCCCTGCCACAAAAGCTCACGTTTCGCCTTTTTGTCATATACAGACTGAAGTTCTCCCCCTTTTTCCGAGGCAGTTACCGACAAATATTCATTTTCAATTTTATATACCATACTTTTCTCCTTTATTCCCTGTTATGTTCCTCATACAGATATTTCCAGGGCACATCATTAGTCAGTGTTCCAAAATCTTTTCTTGGGATTTCCTCTGTGATTCCTTCCCTTCCGATACGCAAAAGGCGCTCTGCCAGAGAGATGCTGTCTGAAAGATTCATGGTCAGGATCACCACCGCAATCCCCTTTTTCATCAGCATTTCCAGAAGCTTCCACACATACATCCTGTGGGGAAGATCTGCTCCGATAAAAGGCTGGATACAAAAAACAACTTTGGGATGTTGAAGCAGAATACGGGTATAGACAAGCTGATACTTCTGATACTGGCTTAGTTCATCTATGGACATACAAAAAACATCCTCCCCCAGCACAGGACCATATTCCTTCATAATACTTTCCCGGATACCATGCTTGCGCCATATATCCGGCACCCGCCGCGCCAGTCCCATGCAAAGATTACTCAAATAATCCATCTCCTGAAAAATCATGCTGGTGGTGGCATATTCCTGGACTACCGCAATGCTGTTGTTTCCCATAATCTCCGCACTTTTTCCATTCATGGAAATAAAGCCTTCCTCAGGAATTCCCACATCTGTGAGAAGGCGGATAAAATCGTGGAAGATATCCTGATCCAGACTCTGAAGCACTACACATTCTCCGGCATAAACATCAAGGTCAAGCCGTGAAAGAGCACCGAAGGAGACCCCTCTCATAGATAAAACAAGCTCCCGGAAACCGTTTTTTTTATTTTCTTCTTTTAAATGCTTCCGTACGAGACCATCGTACTCCCGTATATACCCGCTGAGACTGTCAAGGCTCATTTCCTCCCCGCGGATAATCTTCTGAATCCTTCCGTGGGACAAAAGCGCTGCCCTGTCACATATCATGGCGATTTCCTCAAAATGGGGGCTGATATACAAAAAAGAAATTCCCCTCTGCGCATATCTGAGAATAATTTTGTGCAGCTTATACATCTCATCCTCACTGATCAGCGTGCTGACTTCATTCAAAACAATCAGCTGGTGTCCCAGGATCACAGCCCTCAGGATTTCCACCACCACCCGTTCAAATACAGACAGCTTTTCCACATAAGAGTCTGGCGAAATATCCATTTCTATGTCCTTCAAAAAAGGCATCAGCTGTTTTCTCAGAAGAGATGTCCGGACAATGCTCTGACGGAATCCCTGACGGAGCACAAAAATATTATCTGCCACAGTCAGCCCTTCCACCAGACTGCTTTGGGCCTTAATCACGGTGATCCGATTATTTTTTTTCCGTGATTCCTTCCAGGAATTGATCAGCTCATTTCCATAATAAATATATCCTCTGTCAATGGGAAGATTTGTCTGAAGAAGTTCCAGAAAAGAGCGCAGTCCATGAGCATTGATGGGAATCAGTCCCAGAATTTCTCCCTTATATATCTGAAGCTGAAAATCCTCCAGCTTCACAATTCCATGTTCCGTACGGGTCACCCGCTCCATTCTAAAAACTTCTTCTCTCATGCTTAAATGCCTCTGTTTTAACCTGATCTGCGTCTGTCTCAATGGGAATGGTAATCTCCACATCCGTCCCTTTTCCCAGAATAGAATACACATGCATTCCATATTCCTCTCCAAAAAGAAGATGAATACGATTATTCACATTTACCAGGGCAATACCTCCTTTTTGCCCCTCTTCCTCATAGGCAACAGAATTGCCATTCTTCCCCAGACGCCGGTTCAGCCTTGCCAGAGTGGCTTCATCCATTCCAACACCGTCGTCGGAAATCCTTACGATCAGACGTCTGTCTGTCCGCTCAAACTGGATACACAGATTTCCTGTTCCGATCTTTACTTCCGTACCATGAATGATACTGTTTTCCAGAATGGGTTGGAGTGTCAGTTTGGGGATTCTGCAATTCATCACTTCCTCATAGTCATCCTTGTCACATTCAATATGAAGATTCAGTCTGTCTCCGAACCTGTATTTCTGGATGCGGAAATATGTCTCACAGTTATCCAGCTCCTCTTCCACCGTTACCAGATTTTCCACCTTTGTAATCGTATAGCGGAAAAACCTGGCAAGAGCCTCTGTCATATCCGCCACACTGTCCAGTCCTCCGATAATGGCCTCCCCGCGGATGCTTTCCAGAGTATTGTAAAGAAAATGGGGATTGATCTGGTTCTGAAGTGCCAGATACTGGGCCTGCCTTTTATTCAGATCCATCATCCTGGGAGATTTCAGCAGCTGATTTAAAAGCTCCACCTGCCAGCTCATAGATGGCGTAACCCGAAAGGATTCCATGTCCTTTCCGTCCGAAATAATATATCCATCCAACAAACGTTTCATCCATTTTTCCGTTTTCCTGTAAGGCACGACCACCCAAAACCAGAACACTGCAAGATATGCCCCGGCTAAACCAAAACAGAACAGCACCCTGACAAAGGATGCCGTTCCATGCAAAAACCGCACAAATTCATACACACCTGCAGCCATCAAAACTGCAAAGGTAACTGCAAAAATCAGAATAATTCGGTTGGAAATATACTTTAAGCTGCGTTCCTCTTTCAAAACTAATTCCTCTATCCATACAATTTTCGAAATACGGCAGGCTTTACACCGGATGCTTTTTCAAAGGTATGTGTAAAATGCTTCAGATCATTATATCCCACCCGCCTGCAGATTTCCGAAACTGAATAATTGGTTTCGCGAAGCAGTATTTTTGCCTGCTCCATTCTCACATTAATAAGATATTTCGCAAAGCCCTCACCTTCAGCCTTCTTAAACTGTACGCTGAAATAAGCAGGACTTAACCCCACCACGCTGCTGACCTCTTCCAGTGTGATCTGCTCGCTGAAATGCTTCTTAATATACTGTTTTGCCTGCCGGATAGGTCTTTCCGCATTATCCTCATGCTTTTGTTTCAGCTTTCCGATATATGTATTCTGCATTCTTTTCAGTTCCCCGAAAAGTCGTTCCGCACTGGGGCACTGTTCACACATTTCATAAAAATTCTCTTCTGCCTCAGAACGGTTTCGGACATCCATCTGGCTGAGAAAAAGATTTCCACAAGTGCGGATCAGTTCCAGAATCTCAAATCCATGGACGTCTTTTATCTCCGCAACATCAGACTGCATCTGCTCCACTATTCTGTCTGCCTCTTCCAGGCTCATAACATCAATGGCATGCCGGATTTCACGTAAGTATTTCTCCTGAAAATTCTTCTCTTCCAGAAAGGAAGCTTCCGGAAGGCGTTCCAACAGCCTTCCGGTTCCTTTTACCAGACGTTCCTGAAGAATCAGGGATGTTTCTTTCATGCTTTCCGGAATCTGTTCCGGTTTTTTTACAGGTGTATTTAAAGCCATGGAAAAATGAAGGGAACCAAACACTTCTCTCCGAATCAGAAGCTGATTCAGACAGTCCTTCAGAACTCTCCGGATCTCATCCTGTTTTTTAGGCTCATAATTAATCACACCTGCGCACACAGAATGTTTTTTTCCAATCAAAAACTCTGTGCATCTGGGACGGATACTGCCGTCAAGCAGATTTACCACCTTATCCATAACAACATCCAGACTGGCCTGATTGTATTCTGTCATATGATCATCCACTTTGATCATAAAGGTCTGGCACAATCCTGGCTTTACTGAAAGGCCATACTCATTCTGAAGAATTTCAAAGGACAGTGCTTCTTCCTTTTTTTCAATCAGATGTTCGATCAGAATTTTCTGAAGACGGTTCACATCTTCCTGGCTCTTCTGAAGGAGACGGATGGTATTTTCTTCCGTATTCAGCCTTCCCACCACCTTCTCCTTCAGTTTCTCCAGCGTCATATTCAATTCTGTTTTATCAACAGGCTTAAGCAGGTAATCTCCCACGCCAAAGCGAATAGCGTTTTTGGCGTACTCAAAATGAGCATATCCGCTGATGATAACAATTTCCAGATCGGGTACTGCCTTCTTCACCTCTTCGATCAGCTCCAGCCCGCTTTTTCCCGGCATACGTATATCTGTGATCAGGATATGAGGGCGAGTATTTTTCACCAGTTCAGAAGCCTCCAGACCGTTATGTGCCACTCCTGATATTTCCATTCCCATAGCTCCCCAGTCCACCAGAGCCCTGATTAGCTGACAGATTCTTTCTTCATCATCTGCGATCACCACTTTTAGCATAAAACCCCTCCATCATCTGCAGGATTATTCTGCAGGCGGATACTCATTGCACAGAAGACGGTATGGTGCCTCATCCTCCTCAATCGTAGGGAAGCGCCCCATCTTTTCGTAGAAGCGATTATCCGTGTTATCATCGTTGCACTGACTTACTTCACCGATCAGCACCGGACCCGTTCCTTCTTCCACTTCAAAATCATGATACATATAAGGATAAATGCTGAGACTCTCACCGGGAGTCAGCTTCACCTGTGTTCCTGCCGGAACTGCCATCTCTCTTCCATCCTTGTGGATATGAACGTCATTTACTCTGTCCAGATTTTCATCCTTTGTGGAATTATAAACGCGGATCAAAACATTGCCGCCGCCCCGGTTAATTATATCTTCCATTTTATCCCAGTGAAAGTGCATGGGGGCTGTCTGACCGTCTTTTAAGTACAAAAGCTTTTCCGCATATGTTTTTGCATACTTATCCTTCATGTGATAATTGCCATTTCGGATGGTGATGAGAGAGAAACCTACTTTATCAAAATTGCCAAGTCCGTAATCTGTAATATCCCATCCCAGCATATTATCCCTCACTTCATCATATTCATGACCTTTTTCCCGCCATTCTTCCGGTGTAAAGTGACAAAAGGGCGGCAGGGAAAAACGATATTCATTTATCATTCTTTCCATATCTTTTAATGCTGCATTAATCTCGCTTCTTTTCATGGTGTTATCCTCCTGATACAATATATGATTTTAAGAAAACCGCCGGAAATTCCGACGGTTTTCCTGTTATTTATATGGTTTTCATACCTTTTCGATTAGAACTCTATTACTCTTCAATTGTATCAGCTGTAATCACAGATACACCTGTATCAACAACTTCGCCGCCTAAATCTTCTCCGTCAACTGCTGCCACACATGCTTCTACGCCTTTTGCACCCATTATATCAGGATTCTGAGCCATTGTACAGAGCAGATATCCATCTTTGATCAGATTCAGGATCGCATCAGATTTATCAAATCCTACACCAATGATTCCATCTGTTCCTGCTGCTTTAATTGCATTTCCAGCACCTGTTGTAGAACCTTCATTGCATCCGAAAATACCTACAACACCCTGAGTGATATAGTTTTCTGCAATACTCTGAGATTTAGCGGCATCGCCTTCGCCATACTGTGTTTCCATCAGTTCAAAATCTGTTCCTTCAAATGCAGAACGGAAACCTTCTTCTCTCATAACTGTAGAGTTTGTTGCAGCATTTACATTGATAATACCGATTTTTCCGGAAGTAATCTCTGCTGCTTCCAGTGCTTTGATCATTTCTTCACCTGCTGTTTTTCCTGCAGCCTTATTATCTGTAGAGAAAGTTGCTTCTGCTTCTACGTTAGCCGGTGAATCCACATATACGATCTTAACACCTGCATCAGAAGCTTCCTGAAGAGCTGAAGAAATTGCATCCGGACCGTTTGCCGCAACCATAATTGCATCATATCCGCCGGCTACTGCATTGTTAACACATTCAATCTGCTGTGCGTCATCTTTTGTATTTGGTGCCATAAAAGAAACCTCTACGCCAAGCTCCTCAGCCTTTGCCTGTGCACCCTCATTCAGAGTAATCCAGTGCTGGTCGATGGAGTCCATGGTAATCAGAGCGATCTTTGCGTCTGCCGCAAAAACAGTTGTTGTAAGGGATGCTGCCATTGCCATTGCACATACTGCTGCTAAAATCTTTCTTTTCATTGTAAAAATCCTCCTTAAAATGTTTTTATATTTATTACTATCCGCTTCAGGCGGTCTAGTTCTGAATAATGATATACGATTTATTTTTTCTTTCTGGTAAACTGTCCGTTTCTCACAACAACATCCAGAAGAACGGCACCGACAACGATCACACCGATTACCACACGCTGAATACCAACCTGGGCACCGATCATGTTCAGACCGTTTTCAAGAGTCTGCCATACAGCAGAACCTGCGAGTGTACCGAGCAGGATACCTGTTCCGCCAAGAGGTGAAACACCGCCGATTACGCCGGCTGCAACGCCATACATTTCATACATGTTTCCTGCTTCCATATTTCCCATACCGGCCTGTGCACAGAGAATAAGACCAACAAGGCAGGAGCAGACAGCACTTACAAGATATGCTTTTGTGGTAGTTGCAACCACATTTACACCGGAAAGCTTCGCTGCGTCAATATTGGAACCGATGGCATAAATATGACGGCCTGTACGTGTTTTGGATAACAGGAAGAAGAAAATAACAAATACGATCATTGCGATCCAGAATGTATTGTAAATTCCCAGTGTTTTTCCGTAATATAATGTATTCTGGAATGCATCTGCCGCTTCTTTTCCGATGCCGGTTGTGATGGCATCTGTATTGCGGTTGCCGTTTACCATATATGCAACGCCTCGTGTCACAAACATGGTTCCCAGAGTTGCAATAAACGGAGGAAGGCGGAACTTTCCAACCAGATATCCGTTTACCACACCGGTTGCCAGGCATGCCAGAAGGGCTATCAGAATAGCCAGAAAGGGATTCATTCCAAAAGTCATCATGGTTGCAGATATCATGGCACTCATTCCTACCATGGAACCAATGGAAAGATCAATGTTTCCTGTAATCAGAATATAACTTTGTGCAATACCGATCAGCAGGTATTTTGACATGGAACGGAGCAGGTTCAGGATATTCTGACCGGAAAACACAGCCGGATTAATGATACCGAAAGCTATGTAGATGATGATCAGTCCCACGAAAGCAGTCATGGCTGCTCCCATACCCTTGACTGCCATAAGCTTTTTGAAAAAGCTCTGATTTTTGTTATTCATTTTTATCTCCTCCACTTAATGACTTGCAATTTTTTTATCTTCAAAGGTTGTAGCCAGCTTCAGGATCGCGTTCTGAGTTGCTTCCTTTGCCATTATCTCTCCGGTGATCCTGCCGTCACACATAACAATGATTCTGTCAGCGATTCCCATAACCTCCGGCATTTCCGATGACACGAAAATAACGGCAATTCCCTGTTTTTTCAGTTCATTCATAAGGTTATAGATTTCAACCTTTGCGCCGACATCGATTCCTCTTGTAGGCTCATCAAAAATAACCACTCGGGAATCCCGGGCAAGCCATTTGCCTACTACAACTTTTTGCTGGTTACCACCGGAAAGATTGCCGGAATCCACTTCCACACTTGGAGTTTTAATCAGAAGATCTGATACAGCTTTTTCACAAAGTGCATCCTCTTTTTTGCTGTTTACCACACCCAGATGATTGCAGATGATATCCAGATTGGGAAGGGCCAGATTGTGACGGATACTGAGCTTCGTACAAAGTCCGTCTTTTTTGCGGTCCTCCGGAGCAAGAACAACGCCGTTTTTGATGGCATCCATGGGACAGTTGATCTTCACTTCTTTTCCGTCCACATAAATCTCTCCGCTCTCTTTTTCATCCACCCCGAAAATGGCTCTTGTGGTCTCTGTCCTTCCTGCTCCCATCAGTCCGGCAATTCCCACAATTTCACCCTCATATGCGGAAAAATTAATATTTCTTACCATTCTTCCGGCATTCAGATTCTTTACTTCAAATACTTTCTTTCCTTTTTTGCATTCCACACGGGGGAATTTTTCTTTAATCTCACGTCCTACCATATTGGCAATAATATAATCCATGGTCATTTCAGAAAAAACGCCATTGGTAATATACTGTCCGTCACGCATGATCGTTACACGGTCTACAATGTGCTGCAGTTCTTCAAGCCTGTGAGAAATATAGACGATTCCGCAGCCTTCTGATTTCAGTTTCTTTATGATTCGGAAAAGGTCTTCTATTTCTTTTGCCGTAAGGGCTGACGTAGGCTCGTCCATAATCAGAATCTTTGCATGAACAGACAGTGCTTTGGCGATTTCCACCATCTGCTGCTTTGATACCGGAAGCTCTCCCACTGTCTGACGGGGATCAATATCAATTTTCAGGTCATCCAGAATCCTTTTGGCCTCTGCTTCCATTTTCGCATTATTCAAAGATACCATACCTTTGATTTCCCTGGCAAGAAACATATTTTCTGTTACTGTCAGGTGTTTACACATGTTCAACTCCTGATGAATAATAGCAACGCCGGCTTCCTGGGCTGCTTTCGGAGTCAGATCACCGTATTCTTTCCCGAAAATCTCCAGTGTTCCTCCATCTCTGGTATATACACCGCTGAGAATTTTCATCAAGGTTGATTTACCCGCACCATTTTCTCCCAACAGTGCCATAACCTCTCCTGAACGCAGCTCAAACTGAACATTATCCAGGGCTTTTACGCCCGGAAAGCTTTTGCTGATATTTTTCATGGAGACAATTACTTCATTCATTCTCTCACCCTTTCTTTCGATTTCCCTTTCTTTTAATGTTGTATTTAGTATATCAAAACCATTTTTTCGCAAAAGGTGGGGTTTTTTTTGTTTTTGGGGGGATTTATTCGCTTTGCACAATTTTGTGAATACTGCACAAATATCATTCGTCATTTTATACAAAAATACCATTGTCAGGAGGGTGACCATAGATGGAACAGGTCTGTTTTATTTCATAGAGAAACATTGTGAAAACTGCCTTGTGACAACGATAGAAAAGGAAGAACGGAAACAGGCAGCCTTTATTCTTCGGCACTGTTTATTCATACTGTATATGGACACACATATTCACAAATGATATAATAAAGACATTAAGCGGAGAAAAATACCCTTTATAAGGCCCGCCATTAGCCAAAGAAAGAAGGTGCAGCTATGCCGTTACCAAAAGAAAGCCTCTACACCATTGAAGATATCTACGCCCTTCCGGAAGGCACCAGAGCTGAGCTGATTGACGGCCAGATATACTACATGGCACCGCCGTCCAGAAAGCATCAGCAAATCTTGTTATCCCTCAGTCGGTTAATTGCAGACTACATTGATGCAAAAGGAGGCTCCTGTGAGGTCGATATCGCCCCGTTTGCCGTGTTTCTGAATAAAAACGATAAAAACTATGTTGAACCGGATATAAGCGTTATATGCGACCGTAACAAGCTCAACGATAAAGGATGTGTTGGTGCTCCGGACTGGATTATTGAGATCGTTTCTCCCGGCAGCAGGCGAATGGATTATTTCACGAAGCTATTCAAATACAGAACTGCTGGTGTCCGGGAATACTGGCTTGTGGATCCAGACAAGAACCGTATCCTTGTGTATAATTTTGAATCTGAAGATACTGGTGATTATTCCTTTACAGATTCCGTGCCATCAGGGATTTATTCGGATTTCAGGATTGATTTCGGAAAGCTGGATATCTAAAGACAGGCACATGGAGCAATCACATATACTTACACTCATTTGGTACTTTTTTGATGCTTTACTTGCATTTTACACTAAACCATGCTATACTCAACCTCGTTGAAAAGCCCACAAAAATAAGGTCTATAGGGCTTTCCGGCGGTCACCGCCGTAACGGGAAGTTTCAAAAGACATCCCCCGGATATCTTTTGTACCCGCTCAGGCGCGAGTGTTCGAGACCTTCCACTCGTAAAACAAAACT
>JAXFBD010000047.1:0-21530 GCA_034118545.1 Blautia sp. | reverse complement strand
ATGCTGATATTTCCTTATCTAAAACCGAAACTGTATTCAACGGCAATATCCAGTCTGTAAATGTAACTGCTGTTTATGGTGGTGTCACCCTGGAAGAAAATCGTGATTACACATATGAAATATCCAGAAATATAAATGTTGGAAGAGCAGCAGTTACCGTTAGGGGAAGAGGGCGCTTTTGCGGTGAAAAAACATTAACATTTGATATTGTGCCTCAGGCAGTTTCAACCTGGAGTGCATCTGAAACAATTGCCTGCAGCGAAGATGAGAACAGCTTCCAGAATCATATGATAGAAGTTGAATGGACACCTGTTTCGCAGGCTTCAAATTATGAAATTGAAGTATCAACATCTTCCTCTTTTGAAAGAAATAAGACGGTTTCATTCATGGAAAGAGAATCCGGAGTTATTCAACTAGATAACACATCAGATATACTGCAGAGCAAAAATGTATTTTTGTACAAAGGACAAACGTGCTATGTCCGGATGCGTGCAGTTGCAGAGATTGATGACCTTGTTTTTAACTCGACATGGACTTCAACAAAAAGTATTACATTAAAAAAATTTACTACTCAAGATCTTTGGAAATTTGTAAATCCGCCTGAAAAAACAGGACTTGATTATTATACTCGTGTATTTGATAAAGCCCAGGCACTTTCTTTTTATGCGGGTAACTTTAATAAAAGCGGATTATGTTACGGTATGACCATTCTGGGTGCAACATATTGGTTAAATAACATGCCTCAGAAAACATATCTGGGAATAGAATCCATAAATAAATATGACTGGTCAAGGCTTGCAAATATTGGTTCTCCTGTAAATTTGCAGGATTTAATCCGATATGCCCATGTTATCCAGTATGATCCTGAGCTTCAGAAAATCATCACTGAAACAAACAAAAATGATCTTGATGGTCTTGTAAATGCCGTAGAAGCATATCAGAAAAGCGGTTCTGCAATTGTATCTGCGTCCATCAGACATAATAAAAAGGGACACCGTATTATGTTTTTAGGAATAAAGCAGGAGCTTGCAGACCGTGTTGTTCTTTCTGTTTATGACTGTAACAGTCCGGAAACTGAGCGAGAGCTTATCGTATACAAATCCGGCAGTACATATAGCGGCTGGCGCTATCAGATTCCAATTACAAATGAAGTTCCCTGGGGCAGTCAGAATAATGGTGATGAAATAGCATGGGATACACGTTCTTCATCTGTTGTGTATTCTGCAATCCAGAAAATAATTGCCGGACAGAGTAAAATATTTGATAATAACGGTTCTCTGATTGCGGTAAAAAATTCCACAGACAAAGTAGCTCAGGCAGAAAAATCATTAAAGAAATCCTTTGGCTCAGATTTAGTTCGTATTGAATCTGATAATAGTTTAGATGATTCCAATAATGATATGGTACAGTACTGGGTCAGCGGAACACAAAATAAAACAGTACGTGATATTCCGGCGAATACGGAAATAACCATTTCTGCACCACTGCATTCAGCTACGGTAACCACAACGGCAGAATCGGATATAACATTCAACATTTCAAATGCGAAATCAAAAACACTTTCCATTGACATGTTTGAAGAGGGAGGTTATTCAATACGCCTTTTAGATGCAGTATCTGACTCAGATACCGTCGAGACAATTCAGATTGATGGAATTTCATCGGCACAAAAACCTGTTTCAGTAAATCAGAGTAATGACAATGTTCTTATTTCCGGAACCAAAAAAGCAACAATTGAAAGTGCAAAAGGTGATCTGAATGAGAATGGAGAAATCCGCCGACCGGTAGGCGATACTACGACGGTACGTCTTGATGAACAAAGTCAGTATCAGGTTACAGGAACAACAGACCTTATTGTAAACGGATCCACAAACAATGATAATGTATATGATCAGGTTGTTATACCTGTTATTGACCTTTCAAAAACAATAATTTCATTATCAAGGAGCTCCTATAATTATACAGGCAGCATGATTAAACCGGCTGTAAAAGTAGTATATGACGGAAAAACACTTTCTTCAGGAACTGATTATACTGTATCCTATGTAAATAACATCAATGCAGGAACGGCTTCTGTAAAAATTACCGGAAAAGGGAATTACGAAGGGACTGTAACAAAATCATTTACAATCAATAGAATAAACAATGTGATTACGGCATCCAATTACACTAAATCAACAAGTGCATCTCAGAATGTTAGTTTTACTCTAAACGTAAAAAGAAATGCCAATGCGAAATTAAGCTTTAAGTCAAACACGAAATATGTAACCGTGGATGCCGCAGGTAAAGTCACCATAAAAAGAAAGTATGTTGGTAAGGCAACGATTACAATTACTGCAGCAGCAACACAGAATTATAATGCTGTTGCTAAAAAAATACTGATTAAGGTTATTCCTTCAAAATCTGCTTTAACCGGAGTGAAAAACAGTGATAGCGGTAAAATGACTGTTCGATGGAAACGAAATACAACAGGAACAGGGTATTATATTCAGTATTCGACTGACAAAAATTTTAAAAAGTCAGTTGTAAAGAAAAGGATTAATAAAAATACAATTCTTTCAGTTGATTTTAAAGGATTAAAAAAAGGGAAAACATATTATGTGCGCATATGTACATATAAAAAAGTTAGTGGTACAAATTATTATTCAAATTGGAGCGCAGTAAAAAAAGTGAAAATATCTGCTAAATCATGACTTCTAAAAGGAGAGTGTGTAGCATATGGGGAAATATCTGAATGTGGGTAATGCCGGGTTTGAAACCATTCGAAAGGGCAGTTACGTAGATAAGACAGGAATGATCTCCTTTATCAACAGTACATTAGGTACAACAGACAAAATGACCTGTGTCAGCAGACCAAGGCGTTTTGGCAAATCATTTGCAACAAAAATGTTATGTGCCTATTACGATAAAAGCTGTGATTCACGAGCTCTTTTTGAAGATCTTGAAATAGCACGGGATCCTTCATTTGAAAGATATTTAAACAGATATCCGGTAATTTATCTGGATATTTCCCTGTTTATATCAAGAGCTCCTGATATCAAAGGCATTATTCAGGATATCAACAATGAAGTGATGAAAGAAGTATGCCAGTGTTACAAAAATGTAGAAAAAGGAGCAGATCTGCTGGAAACACTGGTACATGCCGCAGAAGCAACCGGCGAAAAATTTGTCATGATCATTGACGAATGGGATGCTTTGTTTCGTGAGGCAAAATATGATATGCAGCTTCAAAAAGAATATCTTGTTTTTCTGAGAAGTCTTTTTAAGAGCAGCTGGACGGATCTTATATTTGAGGCGGTATATATCACCGGAATTCTGCCAATCAAAAAATATGGCACACAGTCTGCAATGACGGATTTCAGAGAATATACAATGCTTGCTCCTAAAAAACTGGCAGAGTATGTAGGATTTACACAGGATGAAGTAAAAAAGCTTTGTGAAGAATCCGGGATGGATTTTCTTGAAATGCAGAGATGGTATGATGGTTATTCCTTCAATTATGTAAAATCTGTCTACAGTCCGAATTCGGTCATGGAGGCAATCAAAAGTGAGGAATTCGGAAGCTACTGGACACAGACAGAGACCTATATCACACTGCAATTCTACATTGATCTGGACGAGGACGGTTTAAAACAGGCGATCATCCAGATGTTGGGTGGTACCCATATTAAGATTGATGCTGCAGCATTTCAGAACGATATGACAACGATTAAAAGCCGTGATGATGTGCTTACCTTACTTGTTCATCTGGGATATCTGGCATATGATGCCAAAAACAGGTCTGTCCGTATTCCAAACGAAGAAGTGAGAGAGGAATTTGTACGTGCAGTGACTACAGGAAAGCATACAGAGATCGCTAAATTGATTCGTAATTCCGATCAGCTTCTGGAATCTACCCTGAGCATGGATGAAGAAACTGTGGCAGCTGCTGTGGAAGAAGTCCATAAAGCGGGCACTGCACCAACATTCTATAATAGTGAGCAGGCGCTGCGAAGTGTGATACGTGTGGCATATATCAGCTGTATTGATCAATTTCTCAGAATCGAAGAGCTGCCTTCGGGTCATGGATATGCAGATGTTGTATTTATCCCAAAGAAAGCATCAATTATGCCGTTGATTCTGATTGAACTTAAATGGAACAAAACAGATGCAGGTGCAATTGCCCAGATCAGAAACCGTGATTATCCTCAGGCACTGAAGGATTATGGAGGAAAAATATTGTTGGTTGGAATTACCTATGATTCGAAAAGTAAAAAACATACCTGCAGGATCGAAGCATACCAAAACCAGACTTGATAATTGACCCCGTACAGATGAAAAGACGTTTGTGCGGGGTTATTATTTACGCTATATATCTATACGACAAACGCGAGTTTTTCAAATAGATATTGCAAAAAACACTGCTTCCTGCTATAATTCATTTGTCAGGAGGTTTTCTTATGGAGAAAAAAATTACATTTCATGAACAGACAGATATTCAGAACACACTTCGTCTCCGCGAGGTTTTAAGTACACTTCCTCCCTTTTGCCGTGATTATTTTCGTGCCATAGATGCCACAACAACGACACGGACCCGAATTTCCTATGCATACGATATTCGAATATTCTTTCAGTTTCTTATTGATTCCAATCCGGCTTTTAAAGACCGCTCCACCAGGGATTTTGACGTATCTGTACTGGATCAGGTTAAAGCTTTGGATATCGAGGAATTCCAGGAATATCTGAAGGTTTATCATAATGGCGATAAGCTGGAAACCAACGGGGAACGTGGGGTAAAAAGAAAGCTTTCCGCACTGCGCAGCTTTTATGCATATTATTTTAAGCGGGAAATGATCCAGACCAATCCGGCTGTTCTTGTGGACGTTCCAAAGATTCATGATAAGAATATTATTCGTCTGGATGCGGATGAAGTCGTCTCTTTATTGGACTATATTGAGCACTGCGGTGATACTCTGACCGGGCAGAAACGTGTATATTACGAAAAAACAAAGGAACGTGACCTTGCAATTATCACATTGCTTCTGGGAACCGGAATCCGTGTTTCTGAATGTGTGGGATTGGATATTGAGGATGTGGATTTCAAGAACAATGGAATTAAGGTTACCCGCAAGGGCGGAAATGAGATGGTTGTTTATTTTGGTGAAGAAGTTGAGAAAACACTGAAAAAGTATCTTACAGTAAGAGAAGGGATCACTCCCCTTGCCGGCCATGAGCATGCACTCTTCTATTCTACCCAGAGACGAAGGATCGGAGTTCAGGCCGTAGAAAATCTGGTAAAGAAATATGCCCGTCAGGTTACGACAACAAAGAAAATTACGCCTCATAAGCTGCGCAGTACCTATGGCACAGCTTTATACCAGGAAACAGGCGATATTTACCTTGTAGCGGACGTTCTGGGGCATAAGGATGTAAATACTACCAAGAAGCATTATGCGGCCATGGACGACGCCAGACGGCGCAAGGCAGCCAGTGCGGTGAAGCTGCGTGAGCCGTAAACGTAAAAGACAAAAATAACCGGGATAATTCAGATATTATTCTGAACGATATCCCGGCTGTTTTTATTTTTCATCATTTATTTTTTACAGGAATCAAAAATCTGAATGGCGTTAACGATGGTCTTCGTAGCCCCCTCAATTCCCAGTTTACTGCTGTCTACACACAGGCTGTAGCCCGCTGCCGCACCCCATTTTTTATTTGTATAATAATTATAATAACTGGAACGGCTTTTGTCTGTTTTTGTGATCATATCCTTAGCTTCTTTTGCAGTCTTACCGAATTTGGTGCAGATATGCTGGATTCTCCAGTCCAGATCTGCATGGATAAATACGCTGAAACAATTACTGTAATCTGCAAGGGCATAATCTGCGCATCTTCCGACCATTACGCAGGGACCCTCCGAAGCAAGCTTTTTAATTGCATCAAACTGTGCAAGAAACACCTTATGATTCATGGGCATTTCTGTGAAACCAGCAGAAGAATAACCAAAAGAGTAGGTATCCATTACCAGAGAATACAAAAAACTGTTTGTTGGCTTCTCATCATGGTTTTCGAATAACTCCTTGCAAATACCGCTGTCATTTGCTGCATGCTCCAAAAGCTCTTTATCGTAGCATTTGATTCCAAAGTATTTTGCAACTTCCTGTCCGATCTGCCTTCCAGCACTTCCGTATTCACGACCAATAGTGATGACTGAATTTGTCATATTCATAAATTGTCACTCCCTTCTGCGTCACTTTATATATATATTATACAATAAATACTTTAAATTGCAAACTAATTTCTCAATGTAAACAATAATTTAACAAAGTATTCCGGAAGGGGGGCGGTAAATTCCATATACTCTCCTGTTGCCGGATGAACAAAGCCGAGGACCATGGCATGCAGGGCCTGTCCCTGTAAATGATAAGGATTTTTTCCTGATCCGTAGACTTCGTCCCCAAGAAGAGGATGACCGATACTGGTCATATGGACGCGTATCTGATGGGTACGTCCTGTTTCCAGACGGCACTCCACGTATGTGGCATTACCAAAACGTTCCAGCACCTTATAATGGGTAACGGCTTCCTTGCCGTTTTTATAATTAACAGCCATTTTTTTACGGTCAACAGGATGCCGGCCAATTGGAGCATCGATCACACCCTGATCCTCTTTAAGATTTCCGGAAACAACAGCCCTGTAACGGCGTTTGATACTGTGTTCTTTTAACTGTTCGGCAAGATCTCTGTGAGAAGCGTCATTTTTGCATACCAGCAGAGCGCCTGTGGTATCCTTATCAATACGATGGACAATTCCCGGGCGCATAATTCCATTAATACCTGAAAGATTTCCATGACAGTGCGCCATCACTGCATTCACAAGCGTACCGCTGTAATGTCCGGCACTGGGATGCACCACCATTCCCTTTGGTTTATTGACCACAAGCACGTATTCATCCTCATATAGAATATCAAGGGGAATATCCTCCGGAAGGATATCCGGTTCAGTTAGCTGCGGCAAAAAAAGGCAGATACGATCCTCTGCCTGAACCTTATAATTGGCTTTACATTCCTTATCATTTACCAGAACCTGCTGGTCTTTCAATAACTTCTGCAGATAGGAACGGGACAGATCCCCGCATTTTGATGCAAGAAAACGGTCAATACGTATGCCGCTTTCTGAGGCATCTACCATAATGTCTATTTGATCCATATTCTGATTCATATAATCGTTATCCTTACAATTGATCAGCTCTTCTTTTTTTCAGAAAAAAGAAGGGAAATATCTTCTTCTTTGTAATAAAATCCTACCAGAATCACAAGCAGGATACCGCTGCATACCACATAAACATCTGCCAGGTTAAATACCGGAAAATCGATCAGTGAAAAGTAAATAAAATCGATCACATATCCTCTTAATACCCTGTCTATGAGATTTCCAAAGGCTCCTGAAAGCATGAGAACTGCCGTAGCGATCAGTGGCAGATAATAGGAGGTTTTGGGAATCCGGATAAGCAAAAATAAGATCAGTACAGACATGATTATGGTTATTATGGCAAAAAAAGCCACATTCCCCTGAAACATCCCAAAAGCGATCCCTTTATTTTCAGGATATAAATACTTAAGCTCCAGTACTCCCGGAATCAGTATGATTTCATCCTTACCCTTTAAATAAATGCAGGAAAGCCATTTCGTATACTGATCCAGTACCACAAGAATACATACAGATAAAAAAGCAGCTGTATAAATGAAAACCGCTGAAAAACGGTGCTGTTTCATCGGCAGATCTCCTTAATACATGCAAAAAGCTCCTCATTTGAAACGCTGGTATCGATAAAGCTTTTACCGATTCCATCCATGAGAATGAATTTAATATGTCCCTGTTCCATTTTTTTATCTTTTTTTGTTGCCTCAAGAATGTCCTCCGGAAGAAGTCCGTTTACATGATCCGGAAGATAGAATGCGTGACAGCCGGAAAGAATTTCTGTATACTCACTGTCTGTCAGCAATCCTCTTTGTCTGGAAAGAGATGCTGCAGCCACCAGGCCGATGCCTACACACTGGCCGTGGAGAAGCCGGAAATTCATTAATTTTTCCACAGCATGTCCGACGGTGTGTCCCAGGTTTAATAAAGCTCTTTCTCCCTTTTCCTTTGGATCCCGCTCCACAACACCTGCTTTGATCTCACAGCATCGACGGATCATCCGGGAAAGAACGGTCAGATCCATCTGATGGATGATCTTTTCATTCTGGCATACAAAACGGAAAAACTCACTGTCACAGATCAGACCTGTTTTTAGAATTTCACCCATTCCGCAGGCGAACTGTACAGGCGGAAGGGTCTTCAGGGTATTCATATTCATATAAACAATGCGCGGCTGATGGAAAGCACCTACCATGTTTTTGTATTGCTGAAAATCAACGCCGGTCTTTCCGCCCACACTGCTGTCAACCTGTGCCAGAAGGGTGGTAGGAATCTGAATAAAATCAATTCCACGAAGATAGGTTGCAGCCGCAAATCCGGTGAGATCTCCCACCACACCGCCGCCCAGAGCAGCCAGGAAGCCCTTTCTGTCCATATTGTTTTCAATAAGTGTTTTATAAAGCTGAGAAACCGTATCCAGATTCTTATTCTGCTCTCCTGCCTCAAATGTAAACGTGAAAACCTGGCATCCTGCCTCCTCCAGAGCTTTTTTTGCAGAGCTGCCATAGAGAGGCTCCACATTGGAATCGGATACAAGGCATGCTTTATGTCCGGCCAGTCCTGTTTCTTTTAATACTTCTGTTAGACCGGCAAAATCTTCTTCAAAGCAGATAGGATACGTAAAATCTCCGTCTCTTTTTACCAGTAATCTTTCCTCTGTCATAATAATTTACTCCTGTTAGCCTTTCAGTTTTTATGCATAACGACGCAGTTTCACACTCAGCCGCCCTTTCTTCGTCTGATGAGAAACACCGTCAAAAATAAACCGTCCTTTTTTTCTGACGGAAATAATATCCCCCGGTTTCGGTTCATATCCGTTAGAGGTGATAAGACGCCCGTTTACAAATACCAGGCCGCCTTCAATACAGGGTACCATGCTGCTTCTGGAGGCGCCAAATGCCAGAGAAATCAGCGTATCAAGCCGTACAGAGGAGCAGGTACCGCTTATAGGCACAAAATGCGGACTGGGGAGCTCTGACGGGCTTGTAACGGCACTGACGGAAACATTTGTATGACGGACGCGGGTAAGATTTTCCATAATAAAATCAGAAATCCTGTTATGACAGAAAACCCATGCAGTATTATCTTCTATTAAAATATCTCCCAGAACATTTCTGTTTATGCCCAGATTCAAAAGTGCGCCCAGATAATCGCGATGTCCCAGAGCATCGGAAAATCTGGGTGATACAGGCTGGATCTTAAGGCAGCTTATGGGATATTCCCATGTAAAAGCAAGAGCATCAGGATGGAAGGCGGCCATCTGACGCTCTGCGTATTCATAGCCGCCATAGCTTTCTATGGTCACGCCAAGCTGGCGGAAATTCTGGCTATTCAATATATTCCATTCATTCAGATCGAGAAAATCCGAAAATGTGACGATATCTCTCTGGTATGCCAGGTTTGCCAGCTCCCGGATTCTCTTAAGAAAAAACTCTTCTTTATTCATGTACTTTAATACCCGGCTCTTACAGACGGAGCGGATCCTCCCAGGATATTCTGCAGATCACCGGTAATGTCCACATTATGCGGCCCCAGTACAAAAATATAGCTGGATACCTTCTGGAGGCTTCCTCCCAGGGAATAGCAGGATCCGGAGGTAAAGTCGATGATTCTCTGTGCCAGCTCCACATCAATTCCTTCCAGATTCAGAATCACCGTCGCTCCCTGAACAAGAGTATCTGCGATTTCACGGGCATCTTCCATAGATGATGGCTTGATCACGCATACTTCCATGCTGACTCCTCCGGAAGTGCTGCGTTTGCTGCTGCGCATAGGAGTGATCTTTGACGTTGAAGCACGCGGTGCCTTAACTGTTGTCTTTGGTGCAGACAGTGGATCGGATGCTGTGGATTTGGAAGCGGTAAATTTGGGAGCAGCCTTCTCCGGCTCATCATCGTCATCCAGGAAATCCTCTTCTTCGTCATCTAATGATTTCTTTTTGGTAAATTTATCAAAGAATTTCTTCTTGGGTCTGTCTTCCTCTTCTTCATCGTCCAGAAAATCCTCTTCATCATCTAACAGGTCATCATCCATATATTCATCTTCATCGTAATCGTCATTTAATTTAATGGCAGCTAAAAGCTTATCTAAAATGCCCATTCTAAAATCTCCAATCTTCTTTAATCTTAATGTGAATAATCTCTCTCACCAAATATACCGGTACCTACACGTACCATGGTAGCGCCTTCCTGCACGGCAACCTGATAATCTCCGGTCATACCCATGCTCAGAACGCTCATAGTAACATTATTAATGTTTTTTGCAGCAATGTCAACACTTAATTTTTTTAATTTGACAAAAACTTCTCTGTTTTCCTCTGCATCATCTACAAAAGGAGCAATGGTCATAAGTCCTTTTACCGCAATATGAGGGTATTGGGAAATCTCCTCCAGGAAGGGAAGAACTTCATCGGTGGAAAGGCCGAATTTACTCTCCTCCTCTGCCACATTTACCTCCACAAGAATGGGCATGACAAGATCTTTTTTTGCTGCTTCCGCTTCGATGGTCTGTGCCAGACGGACAGAATCCACAGAATGAATCATGGCGACCTTATCAATGATATATTTTACTTTATTGCGCTGAAGATGTCCGATCATGTGCCACTGAATATCCGAGGGAAGCCTGTCATATTTATCCATGATCTCCTGTACTTTATTTTCACCAAATACACGTGAACCTGCATCGTAGGCTTCCTGAAGCATTTCAACCGGTTTTGTTTTGCTTACGGCAACCAGAGTAACCTCTTCGGGATCTCTCCCCGCTTTGCGGCATGCATCCGCTATATTATTCTGAACCTGTTTCAGATTATCAGCTAACATTTTATTGCCTCCTTTACTAATAAAGAATATCTTCTTCTTTTACCTGTTCTGCATTTTTTACGATATGGTCATAACGTGAAAGTCCATAGCCTGTATTCTTTGAAATGATGGCATACTCCTCATTCTGATCCAGAATCTCAATCCGGCGGAAAACAGCATATCCCTGATTGATACAGTATACACCCTCAAGGGCTGCGCTTTCACTTACCACATATTTGGATTTGGAGTTGGGAGCAATGATCGCATCTCCTTCTTTAAAAGAACTTTTATCTACGAAATACGTGTATGTAGTCTTATCCGAATCTCCCGAAGACTCATTCTCCACACTGGCATAAATAGTCGGTGTTACAAAAGTAGTTACATTATCACCATCTTTATTCTTATCCTGCAGCATGAAACCTGTTTCGTTACTGTCTTCATTAGTTGTTGCAAAGGTAGAAGGAATGGTATAAAATTCCTTAGTCACAATAGAAGACAGGGGAATTTTCAGACCGGTAACCGTATTGGTAACAAGCTCAATTTCCAGAAAACGGTCTGAAGCATAACGGATAAGCCCTTTGTTAAAGTCTATTTTTCCGTATTTCTGTCCGTCTATCTCTATTATGGAAAAATCTCCGCTCTGTGTCATGTCATCCTTCAGAAATTTCACACGAATGGAAGATCGGTCTGCAAGCTTTGCTGCCTGTTTACTGCTCAACTGGATCAGCAGCGTCCAGCGCTCATCTGTGATCAAGGTGTAAATATCCTGTCCGGCTTTTACCGGTTTATCTGTTTTCAGATCCGTTTCATGATAAGAATTCTGGTCAAAATCCTCCTGAGTAACAGTATCCGCCGTTTTTCCTTCGTATCCATCCCTGGAATATAATACAATACCATCAGAAGCAGCCTTGCTGATAGTCTGGTTCCCAAGCGTTACGACCATGGACTGACTGACGGATGCTGTGTCAGAACCTTCCCCCTCACTGTCAGAAGACGAAGCTGCGGAAGGCTCTGCAGTAACACCTGCATACTGGAGAATGCTTCCTTCCAGCTGATATTTAAAGCTGTAGGTGGTATTAAATTTACTGGAATTAAAGCCTTTGGAAAAGCTCTGCATATCGCTGCGGATCCGCAGCAGCTCCTCCGGGCTCAGAGTGACCTCTGCCTCAGGCGTCTTTGTGCTGCTGAGACCGTACACAGCTCCATTGGCATTGGTTTTACTGCCTTCACGGGCATAATATGTAACATAACCGCTGGAATCGGCCTTTACAACAGTCTCCTCTCTGAGTGCCAGTCCTGTGTAGGTTTCATTTCGGGAAAGAGGACCTGTCGTTACCTGGTAGGAATCTATATGGCTGGACGTGAGATAAAGCACAGCACTGAAAAGCATATAAACAAACAGTGCGCCAAACATCATGGTTGCAATATTCATACCGAAAACGTTTCGCAGTTTTTGAATAAGTTTGTTAAAAAGCGGGGGATTATGTTTATTTCCGGGCAAGCGGATGCCTCCTTTATAATTTTCTCTGTGATTATATTTTTATCAAACTCGTACAAATCATTGTACCATTTTCTGTCTGTAAAGACAAGAAAAGAATTATTGTTCACATTCTTAACATATTTTATTGAAGAAAAACCGAACGTATTTTCCGAATATCCGTTTGCTTAATCCGGCGAAGTATGATATGATATACACAACTACAAGAGGAGGTATTTCATATGCCATACGGTCGAATCAGCAAAAAGCAGCAGGAAATCCTTGATTATATAAAAAATGAAATTCTTAACAGAGGATTCCCTCCTGCAGTACGAGAAATCTGTGAAGCTGTGAATCTGAAATCCACATCTTCCGTTCATTCCCACCTGGAAGCCCTGGAGAAGAACGGGTATATCCGCCGGGATGCCACCAAGCCCCGCGCCATTGAGATTATTGATGATAATTTTAATCTGGTGCGCAGAGAGGTGGTAAATGTACCACTTATCGGTACAGTTGCGGCGGGAGAGCCTATTTTAGCCGTGGAGAATATTGAGAGCTATTTTCCTGTTCCGGCAGAACTGATGCCCAATGAGCCCAGCTTTCTTCTCAGGGTAAAGGGAGAAAGTATGATAAATGCGGGTATTTTTGACGGAGATCAGGTTCTTGTCAAACAGCAGTCTACTGCTTCTGACGGGGATATTGTGGTAGCCCTCGTGGATGACAGCGCCACAGTAAAAACTTTTTATAAAGAAAAGGGATACTATCGCCTGCAGCCGGAAAATGATACCATGGATCCCATTATCATTCATGGAAATATTCAGATTCTGGGGAAGGTATTCGGCGTATTCCGCTTTTATAATTAGTTTTATGATCAGACCGGAATCATCCGGAACAAAATAATCAGAGGCTGCCGAGTCACGTATGATTCAGCAGCCTCTTTTCCGTTCGTTTTCTTTACCTGTCAGTCTTCCAGGAATTCCTTCATGTCAAGTATCTTACCGTCGCGCCAGATTCTCTCAAGATCATAAAACAGTCTGTTTTCTTCATCAAAAATATGAATGATCACATCGCCGTAATCCATAAGGATCCAGCTTGAATTTTTGGTCCCTTCCACCTGCTTTGCATAAAAACCGGCTCTTCCGAGCTGTTCATCCACGTTATCTACCATAGCCTGAACCTGATTCTGATTGGAGCCGCTTGCGATGATAAAATAATCAGCGAGAACAGAGACCTCATGGATATCAATAACTTTGATATCCTGACCTTTTTTTTCATCAAGAGCTTTGCAGGCAAGCTTTGCCATTTCCAGTTCTTTACTCATATGATTCATCTTCCTTTCTTTAGGATGCCTGTTATCAGGAATTAATTCGCAGTTTTCTTCATATGTAAATCTTTATAGAATAAAAATGCATCTTTTGTAATGCTGTCAATATCCCTGGGATTTTCCTCCAGATATATCAATGTATCCTTCAGAATTTCATACATACATTCATCCAGATTTTCAAAAGCCAGCCTGCGGATCTTTGACAAATTGGATGCCTTGTCCCTCATGGGTTCAATATAATCTGCAATATATATGATTTTTTCCAGCAGGCTCATGGCCGGTTTTCCTGTTGTGTGAAAAGTAATGGCAGACAGGATTTCTTCATTCCGGACGTCATACTTTTCTCTGGCAATATAGGCTCCAAGCTTGGAGTGAAGCAGAAACGGATGCTCCTGCTCAAAGGCAGACACAGGAATTTTGTGCTGGCTGCACAGCTTCAGCTTTTTTTTGTTGGGAATGCACTTCGCGCAGTCATGCAAAAGGCCTGCAAGCTGGGCATCATAAATATCATAGCCATGAGCCATGGCAAGAGACGCGCTGGTAAAGCTTACTCCAATGGTATGTGCAAACCTGTCTTCATCCAGATATTTGGAAAGTTTTTTTTCTATTTTCTGAAAATCGTATTTTGCCATAAATATAAATCCTTTCCGTAATGAATTTGATGTTATTCCCCCAGATATATTTGCTGTTCTCGTATATAGGTAATTACATTATCAGGAACATAATACCGGATACTGTGTTCCTCCCTGATCCACTGCCGAAGCTGCTGACTGGACACATCAATATTCATGGTATACAGTCGCAGAAATGTCCCGTGGTAGGTCTGGGCACAACGGCGGATCTGCTGATTGAGATCGCCGTTTCTGCCGTAATTCCTGGATGCCACAACAAGAGTACATGCCTGGCAGATACGCTCCGGTTCCATCCAGGTATCAAAATTGTATAAAGAATCTGCACCTATGATAAAATAATAGTCCGTATCCGGATTTTTTTCTTTCAGCGTTTCCAGCGTATGATAGGTATACGTATACCCGTCCTCATGCATTTCTTCCAGCGAAAGCTCAAAATGGGGGTTGTCTGATATCGCACGGCGAACCATTTCCACCCGCTGCTCGTCTGAGGCTCTTCCCTGTCTGTTTTTTTTATGGGGTGGGTTTCCCGAAGGCATAAACCAGACTTTATCCAGGCGTAACTGTTCATATGCTCTTTCACCGAGGATCAGATGACCCATATGAATGGGATCAAAGGTACCTCCCATAATACCGATCTTTTTTCTGCTGCTTCCCATAAAAACCTCCGCGGTAGTTGATACAGTTAAAAAATGCAGGATTATTTCGGCAAAACGATTTTCTTTTTGTCTTTTTTGCCTTCACGATATAAAATAATTTTCTTACCGATAACCTGAACCACCTGTGAATGTGTCCGCTCTGCAATTAACTCTGCCATCTGCCGGGGATCATCCAGGCAATTCTGAAGCACGCTGATCTTGATCAGCTCTCTTGCAGCAAGGGCTTCATCAATGGCAGCAGTATTTTCAGGTGTTACACTGCCCTTTCCAAGCTGAAGGACAGGATCCATGGTCATGGCAAGGCTTTTTAAATATGCTCTCTGCTTGCTTGTCATAATTTGTCCTCTTATCTGTTGTTATTTATAATAATCAAATTCCAGTCCATACATACGTACGGTATTGCCCTCTTCAATTCCGGCTTTTTCCAGCTCATCCAGGATACCTCCGTCTTTCAGGAACTTCTGGAAAAATGCAAAACCTTTTTCGGAATCCAGATTGGTGTAGCCCAGCATTTTTTCGATTTTGGGACCTTCCACGATGAAAACAGTGGGATCTTCTTCGCTCTGTTCCACAGTATAGGGAAGATTCTCTCTGAAAAGTGCCTCCTCCGGGAAAAATTCCTGCTTGAATGTAATGGGCTCCTGTTCACATTTATCCAGCAGCTCTCTTACATGGAACAAAAGCTGGCGTACACCTTCTCCTGTTACTGCTGAAACAGGATATACGGAAATACCCTGCGGTTCAAATTCTTCTTTAAGAATATCAATGGGGCTCTTCTCACCGTCATCGTAAATACAGTCGATCTTATTTGCGGCAATTACCTGAGGTCTGGATGCAATTTCCGGATTGTATTTTTCCAGCTCTTTATTGATTTTGTAAATGTCATCAACGGGATCTCTCCCTTCAGTGGACGCCGCATCCACAATATGGATCATCACCCTTGTTCTCTCAATATGGCGGAGAAACTCGTGCCCCAGTCCCACACCCTCAGATGCACCTTCAATCAGACCTGGAATATCCGCGATGACAAAACCGCCGTTTTCCGTATCGACCACGCCCAGATTGGGACTTAATGTAGTAAAATGATAATTTGCGATTTTCGGCTGTGCGTTTGTTACTCTGGATAAGAAAGTGGATTTTCCCACATTGGGAAAACCAACAAGGCCTACATCTGCGATAACCTTAAGCTCCAGACGTACTTCCAGCTCCTGGGCCGGCTGTCCCGGCTGTGCGTATTTAGGGACCTGCATGGAAGCAGTTGCATAATGCATGTTGCCTTTTCCGCCCATTCCGCCCTTTAAAACCACCTGACGGGTATTATCGCCGGACATATCCGCAATGACCTTGCCGGACTGGGCATCCATGATTACGGTCCCTTCCGGAACCTTCAAAATGATATCCTTTCCGTTTGCGCCATGGCAGCGTTTTTTGCCGCCCTCCTGTCCGTCTTCTGCCTTGTATTTACGTCTGTGGCGATATTCGCCCAGAGTATTCTGGCCTTTATCCACTTCAAATATCACATTGCCGCCGCGTCCGCCATCGCCGCCGTCCGGACCGCCGTTTGGCACATACAGCTCCCTGCGGAAACTTACATGCCCATCGCCGCCCTTTCCGGAGCGGATGATGATTTTCGCTCTGTCTGCAAACATATGACACCTCTATTCTAAAATACGGTTTAAAAAGAAAAGCTCCAAACCTGTTCGATTTGAAGCCTTCCCACTAAAATGCAAAATTATTCTGCCTCTACAGGAACGATAGAAACCTGTTTTTTATCGCGTCCTTTTCTGGTAAATCTTACGATACCATCTTTCAGTGCAAATAAAGTATAATCTCTACCGCAGCCTACGTTTTCACCCGGGTGAATCTTTGTTCCGCGCTGTCTGTAAAGAATGTTACCAGCTTTTACGAACTGTCCGTCTGCTCTCTTCGCACCTAATCTCTTTGACTCGGAGTCACGGCCGTTCTTTGTGGAACCAACTCCCTTTTTATGTGCGAATAACTGAAGGTTCATTTTCATCATGTTGTTACACCTCCCTGACTTTTAATGTCAAATATCGATTGTTATAATTATGCTCAATTTCTGTCAGCCCCAAAACAAGAGAATCCATTAACAGCTTTCCCTGTTCCGTATTTGGCTTTTTAAAATGGATGGAAACAAATCCATCCCTGTCATGGGCCTCGAATTCCTCACTGGTAAATGCTTCAAGAGAATTCACCGTATTGATGATCAGTACAGAAACAGCGGCACAGACAATATCATAGCCTTCCTCTGCATAACCTGCATGCCCTTTTGAAACAAAATCCACATAGGAACCGTTTTTTTTGCTGACTTTGATTGTAATCATAATGACACCAGATTAAGCATTAATCTTTTCGATTTTTACTTTAGTGTACTGCTGTCTATGACCGTTTTTCTTGTGATATCCAGTTTTTCTTTTGTATTTGTAAACGATAACTTTCTTTGCTTTACCGTTTTCAACTACAGAAGCGGTAACACTGGCATCTTTCACATCTTCTCCTACTTTCAGACCGTCATTGCTTACTGCAATAACATCTTCAAAAGTAACGGTTTCACCAGCTTCAACACCGAGTTTCTCAACTCTGATAACGTCGCCCTCAGCAACTTTGTACTGTTTACCACCTGTTGCAATAATTGCGTACATAATGGCACCTCCTGATTAATTACTCGCCAAATATGGTGGCCTTACGGCGCTTAAACCTCTTTGTGCGGCATACTTGATTATAATAACAGACTACAAATTATTCGTCAATAGAATTTCAAAAAAATTTATCAAAATTTATCAGAAATCACTTTTTTTCCGTACTGACGAATCCCAGCTCCCGCAGGTCTTCGATCAGTGGCCTGCGCACTTTCTTTCGTGTCATTTCCAATATATGAAGAGGAGTGATATCCACTGCTTTACATTTAATATGATCACGTCTGAGATGTTTTTTCAGAACATGGAATAGCTCATCTCTGTGATCTTCATTTTTCATATTAATAAAATCAATAAGAATGATTCCCGAAAGATTTCTCAGGCGAAGCTGTCTAGCAATTTCTTCTGCTGCTTCCAGATTGATTTTGCGGTAGGTTTCCTCTGCTTTTTTATGCCCGGTGTACTTCCCGCTGTTTACGTCTATTGATACAAAAGCTTCTGTCTGCTGAATCATCAGAAATCCACCGCTGTTAAGCCATACACGCTCCTGTGTTACCGCCTCCAGAGCTGTTTCCACACGGTAAAGCTTATAAAGAGGAAGAAGTGAATCCTGATAAAGTCGAAGCTTTTCCTGGTCTGCTGCGCTGACATTTACCAGATAAGCACGAACCTCATCATAAATTTCCGGAATATCGGTGACGATCTCATCAAGACTGTGACTGTAGCTGTCCCGGATGGCAGTGATATAAAACGGGTCAGGCTTGTATAACAGGCTGAAACATGTTCTGTTCTTTCCGTTTACAGTGACTTTCTGAAACTGTTCCTGAAGATAGGAAAGCTCGCTTAATATTTCCTCTTTGGAAGCATCCCCTGCATTTGTCCGGATCACAATACCATACGGACGCTCTGCCTGTTCAATATGGGGAGCCAGCCATTTGGCAATGCGGGCTTTATCCTCAGCCAAAAGCCTGGAGGACCATCCCACCTTTTTCACGCCTGAGGTCAGAACAAGGTATTTTCCGGCAAAGTTCAGATTGGATGTCAGGGAAGGAAGCTTTCCCTTCATGGCATCCCGGTTTACCTGGACGATCACCTCATCTCCGGGACGAAGGGACTGATTTCTTTTTATTCCGGCACTGTATATAAGCTGCGGACTTTCTGCCAGCGGAAAATAGCACCTCTGCCGTGGAGATATCTGCATAAAAGCAGACTGGATATTCTCCGCCAGATTTTCGGTCTTTGCCATATAAATGTTCCCGAGAACAGATTCCCGGTCAGCCGGTTCCAGACGGATTTCCATAATACGGTTATCCTCTGTGAGAACACATACCGTACACAGGACTTTTCGAATGGTCATTTTTGTTATGATAAGCTTATTCAATTTCTTCCCCCAGCGATTCCAGCGTTACGAATTGATGATTTTCATCAGTGCCCTTATCTGCATAAACCTCCAGACGCTCCACCATATATGCATAAGGCATAAGAGAATACCCCAGCCATGCAAAAAAAGTATCTGTGACAAGCTCAGGCTTTGTGTAATTGGCACTGGCGGCAGCAAGCATGAAAAAGATATCATTTCCGCGGCATTCCATTTTGTAAATAAACGGACGGATATCAACTTCTTTTTCGCTGCGCTTTGTTTTTTTTGTTACCGGGATTTCGGGCTGAGCCATAAATTCTTCGATTTTGTCCTGCCATGGTATCTGCGGTTCCTTTCCCTGACGGAAGGAAACACAGTAATCTGCTGCTGCAACCAGAGACATGGCCTTGCTTGCTTTACCGTCTTCCACCTGACGGGCGCTTATAACAGAAATCCCCTCGACCATCACAGAATTCAACCGCGCTTCTATCTCACCTGTGGGAACTGTTCTTACCAGCTCCATGTCAAAATATTCTCCCCGGCTTGTGGTCCCCACACCTAACGGAGCCGCAAAAGACATGATCATATGGGGACTGTAGCCGCCGGAATAAGCAACCGGAAGATCTGCTCTGCGGATAGCTTTCTGGAAATAACGCATGGTATCCAGATGTCCGAGAAATTTCATCGGACCGATCTTCTGAAATTTAATTCTCACCTTCAAAGCATACACCTCCTCCATAGCGTTTTGCACCGCAGCCAGAGCATTTCTGACGACAATTGGGTGTTACGGTTTCTTTCTGAGCCTGCTCCCATTCACGGATCAGGAACTTCTTTGTGATACCCGCATCGATAAAATCCCACGGAAGAATTTCTGACGTATCCCGGGTTCTCAGTGTATAAAAATCAATATCTACTCCTGTTTCCTTAAAAGCTTCTTTCCAGATATCATAACGGAAGGATTCAGACCATGCATCATACAAAGCACCTTTTTCATAAGCTTTTTGGATAACCCGGGAACTCCGGCGGTCACCTCTTGCCAGAAAGCCTTCAAGTATGGTCACGTCCGGCTCATGCCAGCTGTATTTTATACTCCTCTGGTTTAACTGAGAACGGATCTCTCCCTTTACGATCTTTGCTTTCTCCACAAAATCCTCTTCCCGGAACATAGGTGCCCACTGGAAAGGGGTAAAGGGCTTTGGAACAAAGAAAGAGGTACTTACATTTATCTGGACTTTTCCGTTTCTCTGATCCTTGGGAATTTCATAATATTCTTCTGCGATTTTTTCAGCCAGATGGGCAATGCCCTTCATATCCTCTTCCGTTTCCGTGGGAAGACCCAGCATAAAATACAGTTTTACACGGTTCCATCCGCCGGTAAAAGCTGTTTTTGCGCCACGCAGAATATCTTCTTCGGTTAAGCCCTTATTAATAACATTACGCAGTCTCTGGGATCCGGCTTCCGGCGCAAAGGTAAGGCTGCTCTTTTTGATATCCTGCACTTTGCTCATTACATCAAGAGCAAAGGCATCGATCCTGAGGGAAGGAAGGGAAATATTAACTCCCGCCTCATGAAATTCATCAATCAGAAAATTCACCAGCTCTTTTAGCTGACTGTAATCACTGGAGCTCAACGAACTCAGAGAAATTTCTTCGTGCCCTGTATTACGAAGCATCTCTTTTGCAGATGCTTTGAGTGTTTCCACGTCACGTTCTCTTGTAGGACGGTAGATCATACCAGCCTGACAGAAACGGCATCCGCGGATACATCCTCTCTGGATTTCAAGGGTTACCCGGTCTTGTGTTGCCTTAATATTGGGAACAACAGGCTTATGAATAATATGGTATCCTTCTTCCATATTGCAGACAGCCTGTTTTTGAATCACGGATGGTACGCCATCCCGGTTTGGCGCAAACGACGCAATGGTTCCGTCTTCTTTGTAAGTAACATCATAAAAAGACGGAACGTAAATACCTGGAATGTTTGCTGCCTTTAATAAGAAATCCTCACGGCTTCCTCCGGCCTCTTTATTGCTTCTGTAAGCGTCCATAAGTGCATGATAGGATGTTTCGCCCTCCCCAATATAAAACAGGTCAAAAAACGGCGCTAAAGGCTCCGGGTTATAGGCACATGCACCACCGCCGATGACAAGCGGGAAAGAATCGTCACGATCCCTGGCAAGCATCGGAATTTTACCCAAATCAAGAATCTGGAGTACATTTGTATAACACATTTCATATCCCAGAGTAATTCCAAGGAAATCAAAATCCCGGATCGGATCCTGTGATTCAAGTGCGAACAGAGGGATATTTTCCCGGCGCATGATTTTGTCAAGATCTGTCCACGGAGAAAACACGCGCTCACACCATGTATCTTCTCTGCTGTTAAAAAGGTCGTAAAGTATCATCATACCGAGATTTGACATACCGATTTCATACACGTCGGGAAAA
>JAXFBD010000046.1:0-3536 GCA_034118545.1 Blautia sp. | reverse complement strand
GGAGAAACGATTTTTCATTACGGAACACCTGAAGAAGTGTTCAAGGAGGAACTGATACGGGATCTGTACGAAATTGAAAACGGTGTATATGATCCGCGTTTTGGCAGTATTGAGCTTCCCAGACCTGAGGGAAAACCGGATATTCTGGTTCTCTCCGGAGGCGGGTCAGGGATATCACTTTTTCGAAAGCTTCAAAGAGAAAACATACCTTTTATTGCGGGAATCCTGTATACAAATGATCTGGAATATCCTCTGGCAAAGCAGCTGGCGGCAGAGGTGATTTCAGAAAAGCCCTTTTGCAGGATCGGAGAAGAAACCTTAGAAAAAGCGAAGGAAGCAGTTAAAAACTGTTCCCGGGTAATTGCCTGTCAGATTCCGATAGGAGAAATGAATAAAAAAATATCGGAACTTTTTGAATTGGCAAAAGAACTGGGAAAGCTGGAAGAACAGGAGTGATCAACATAAAATGCAGAAAAAGGAAACAAAAAAACAGGAGAATTCTTTTGTTGAGGGGTCAATTTTCGGATCGTTGGTACGGTTTGCAGTACCTGTTCTGGGAGCACTGATCCTACAGGCTGCATACGGAGCGGTAGACCTGCTTGTTGTGGGAAAATTCGGAGATGCATCCAGTATTTCTGCGGTAGGAACAGGAAGTGCTTTTATGCAGATGGTAACCTTTATTATTACCAGCCTGGCCATGGGTTCTACGGTGATTATTGGACAGCATATAGGAGAACAGAAACCAAAAGAGGCGGGAAATGCGGTTGGAACTACCGTTGTGCTTTTCATAGTCATTGGAATTATCATGACAGTTATGCTTGAGCTTTCTGCAGGGGGAATCGTGTCCATTCTTCAGGTTCCGGAGGAATCGGTGGCAAAGGCAATTCTGTACATTCGGATCTGTTCCGGTGGTATTCTGGTCATTATTGCATACAATGTTATCAGCAGTGTATTGAGAGGTGTGGGCAATGCTAATCTTCCGTTTTTATTTGTGGGAATTGCCTGTGTGGTAAATATTATCGGAGATCTTGTATTTGTTGGTGCCATGAATATGGATGTGGCCGGCGCAGCTTTTGCAACGGTTCTGGCTCAGTTTGTTTCTGTGGTGATTTCTGTTTTTGTACTGAAAAAACAGAGTATGCCCATCTGTTTTTCTTTGGAGCAGTGCCGTATGTATGGAGGGGAATTACGGCGTATTTTGAACGTGGGGATTCCGATTGCACTGCAGGAAACAATGGTTCAGATATCATTTCTGGTAATTAATTCTATTATTAACGGTATGGGCCTTATGCCCTCAGCCGGATATGGCGTAGCGCAGAAGCTGGTTTCTTTTATCATGCTGGTGCCGTCCTCGGTTATGCAAAGTGTATCAGCTTTTGTGGCACAGAATATCGGCGCGGGGCAGAAAAAACGTGCCTGGAAAGGCTTTGGGACAGCAATGGTTACCGGATGTGCCGTGGGTATTTTTATGTTTCTGCTTGGATTTTTCGGAGGTGGATTTATGTCGGGATTTTTTACCAACAGCCCTGAGGTTATTGAACAGAGTGCGGCATACCTGAGAGGCTTTTCACTGGACTGTATCCTGACAAATATTCTGTTCAGCAGTGTTGGATATTTTAATGGGTGCGGAAAAAGCATTCCTGTTATGATACAGGGAATTACATCTGCTTTTTGTATCCGTATTCCGGTATCGATTTTTATGTCAAAGCTGCCGGGGCCTCGCTTACGCCGGTGGGACTTGCAACACCGATCACGACAGGGTATGGAATTATTTTCTTTATTATATGTTTTGTTCTGGTAAAACGAAAAGAACATAAAAGATAAAAAGAAAGGAGAGATTTTTATGTGGGCAATATTTGCATTATTGTCAGCGGTATTTGCAGCGATAACATCTATTCTGGCAAAGGTAGGAATTGAAGGAGTAAATTCCAATCTTGCCACAGCAATCAGAACGGTGGTGGTTGTTTTGATGGCGTGGGGCATGGTATTTCTTACGAAACAGCAAAGCGGTATCACGGATATCAGCAGAAAAAGCTGGCTTTTCCTGATTTTATCAGGACTTGCCACAGGGACATCATGGCTTTGTTACTACCGTGCGCTGCAGATCGGTGAGGCGTCCAGGGTTGTACCTATAGATAAGCTGAGTGTTGTGATTACACTGATACTCGCTTTTGTATTCCTTCATGAGCAGTTTACATCCAAATCCCTTATCGGCGTGATTCTGATCACAGCAGGAACGCTGATTATGACTCTGTAAAAAAGGCTTATCTGCTTCCGGCAGAGGCCTTTTTGTTTTTGTTTACCCAGAGAAGGGGCCTTTTGTTTCTGTGGATTTGTGCATTTTTACAATTGACATTTATTTTGATATTGATATAATTTGAATATCAAAGTATTTGAGAATAAAATTAAAAATGACAGGAAGAACATTATGATAGGAAGAATTTGCGGAACTGGTTCCTACGTTCCCGGGCTTGTGTGGGATAATGACAGGCTTGCCCAGATGGTGGAAACCAATGACCAGTGGATACAGGAGCGAACCGGCATCATACGGCGGCATATTGCCGGTGAAAACGAAACGACCGCTTATTTTGCATCAAGGGCTGCTCAGGCAGCACTGGAGGATGCTGACATCAGGCCGGAAGAGGTGGATCTGATTCTTGTGGCCACGATTTCTTCAAATGAAATCATGCCCACAGCATCCTGTGAGGTTCAGAAATATATTGGGGCTTCAGCGGCAACCTGTTTTGACCTGAATGCGGCCTGTACAGGATTTCTTTTTGCATTGAATACGGCTCAGGCATACATTGCCCAGGGAGTTTACAGGACAGTCGTGGTGGCTGGAGCGGAAAGCCTTTCCAATCTGACCAACTGGAGCGATCGTTCCACGTGTATTCTTTTTGGAGATGGCGCAGGTGCGGTAGTGCTCAGAGCTTCTGAAGAAGGAAGCTTTTCTCAGGTGACACATTCGGTGGGAAGCCAGGGAGGGGTTCTGACCTGCAGCAGCAGAAATCAGAAGAAATACGAACAGACAGCTGATGCACCGGAGACATATATGCAGATGAATGGCCAGGAGGTTTTTAAATTTGCGGTATCCAAAGTGCCGGAAACAATCCGGGAGCTTTTGGAAAAAGAAGGACTTTCCACAGAAGATATTCGTTACTTTCTTCTCCATCAGGCCAACAGAAGGATTGTGACATCCGTGGCAAAACGTCTGAAGGAAACCATGGATAAATTTCCGGTGAACATCAGTGAGTACGGGAACACTTCTTCTGCAAGTATTCCCATTCTGATGGATGAAATGAATAAAAAAGGAGCTTTTCAGAGAGGCGACAGCCTTATTCTGGCTGGCTTCGGGGCAGGTCTATCCTATGGCGCAAGCCTGATAACCTGGTAATATTCTGAAAACCGGTATGACCGGACAAAAGTTTTCATCTTGTTTTACATAATAAATATAAAATATAAAATCAAAAAGAAAAAAGAAAAGGAGAACAAAAAACATGTTAGAAAGAATTATGGAAATCGTTGCAGAATCACTG
>JAXFBD010000045.1:0-14506 GCA_034118545.1 Blautia sp. | reverse complement strand
AGAGAAACGGAAAAAAGCAGTGTTTATGTGGACAACGCTTTCAAAAAACAGTTTTTGGGTCATATTGAAATTCTGGATATGGAAAGCCAGCGCAATGAATTGCAAAAAATAGCTGCCCGGATGGAAAAAAGTGAAAAAAAGGATGGACAGGCCGTAGAAAAGGTCTATAAAGAAATTCTTCAGCTTTTTTATTTTGGAACAAACAATTATGGGATCAGTATTCCGGATGAATATCAGGAGCAAAAAGAAAAGGTCCTGCAGTTTGATACCATTGCAGAGGTAACGGATTATCTGTATCATTACATGGAAACTTCAGTGAATATTTGGATGCAGGAAAAAAAGCTGATTGAAAATAAACCTATCCGGATCGCCAAGAGATATATTGCGGAAAATTATTATAAACCTCTGACATTGGAAATCGTCAGTCGTGAAACAGGGTTTAATCCCAATTACTTCTCTTCTATGTTTAAGAAGGAGGCAGGTGTTAATTTTTCTGAGTATCTTATAAAGGTTCGCATTGAAAATGCAAAAGAAATGCTCCTGAACACAGAGCAGTCTGTGGAGGATATTTCTTTTGCGGTAGGTTACAGTGACATTAAATATTTTTCCAGAATCTTTAAAAAATATATGGGTGTAACACCTACAGAATTCAGAAAGCTGTATAATTAGCGGAAGGGGAAAATTGTGAAAAAGAATACGTTATCTTATAGAATTGGCGTGGCAGCAATCTATTTCGGAGGCGTAACGCTTGTAAATATGCTTATACTTCTGGTATGCCTGTGCAGAAACAGATTTCCCGTGGGGATGCTGACCAGCCTTTTTATTCTGGATCTGATTCTTTATGGCGCAGGGGCTTATATGACGCTGATTTTTATTATAGACCCCTATTTTCATATGAAAAAGCTGTATGGACAGTTTGTGGACGGGCAGGTTTTTGAGGAGCTTTTTGAATATGAGATAGGCTGGGCACCCCGTTGGGATGAGGTTATGAAGCAGCTGCAGCATTTGCTTAATAAGCAGGATGCCATCCGTATGTCAAAAAAACAGGCAGAATATCTGGCACTGCAAAATCAGATCAATCCTCATTTTTTGTATAATGCACTGGAAGCTATCCGCGGCGATGCCATCTGTGCCGGACTGGACAGTGTAGTAGATGCGACAGAAGCACTTTCCAGCTTTTTTCGGTATTCGATCACAGGTGTGGATAAGCTGGTGACTCTCGAAGAAGAGATTGAAAATGTGGAGGACTATTTTGTTATCCAGTATTACCGCTTCGGAGATAAAATGAAGCTGAAAATTGATTATCCGGAGGAAGAGGTGCTTCATCTGAAATTGCCCAAGCTGACTCTGCAGCCTTTTGTGGAGAATGCCATTTATCATGGGCTGGAACAGACAAAAAATAAAGGAGTGGTTTCTATTAAAATTGAAACCACACCGAAAAAGCTTCTGATTCAGATAGGAGATAACGGCAGAGGGATGCCTGAAGAGCAGGTAGAGGAGATTAATGATTATCTGAGCCGGGTTTCCATCAGCTATGTGGGAGAAAGCAAAAAGAAAAAAGGCGGTATCGCCATAAAAAATGTAAACAGCAGAATAAAGCTTTTATTTGGTGAAGAATATGGTGTTCATATTTACAGTACGATCAATGTAGGGACAGATATTATGATCACACTTCCCAGAATACAAAGAGGAGATTATGAAGAGGGAACAGCTTCGAATTAACAATCTGAAAAAAGGGCATATGCTCAAAGACATCCATTTTGCCATATTTAGAGAAGAGATCACCCATATCGTATTTGACAATGTGCAGTCCAAAGCACTTTTTCTCCGAATTATGTCCGGGTGGGAGCAGCCGGATTTCGGAAGATTTTATTATAATGAAGAAGAGATTCCTTTTTCCGGACTGAGGGAAAAAATCGCGTTGATCACCAATGAAAGCCAGCTGATCGATTATCTGAGTATTGCGGAGAATATTTTCCTCATGCGTGAGAAAGTAAGAGCGAGGAAGGTGGATTTTCGCTTTATTGAAAATAAGACGCAGCAGCTCTTTGAGGAGCTGGGGATTGAACTGAATATCCATAAAAATGTATCAAAGCTTACAGACTACGAAAAAATGGAGATCGAACTGAGCAAGGCATATTCTCTGAAGAAGCAGGTTATTTTTATTACCGGTTATGGAAATCTTTTGAGCCAGAAAGAAGTAATAAAGCTGCAGGGAATCATTCAGCGGCTGAAGGAAAAGGAAGTGACAGTGGTTTATGTGGAGCCTCTTGAGAACATTGATTTTTCTTTCTGTGACAGGGTAGTTGTTGTAAAAAACGGGAGGGTCTGCATCACAAAAGAGGCAGAGGAGTGCGATTATACGCTGCTGCATCGCTGCCTTTATCAAAATGAGTATAATCGCATTGATTATGAAAAAGTGGCCTATTTCAGTGAAAACGCAGATTCGGAAAGGGTTATGATACAAAATTTCACTTCTGATTATCTGAAAACGGTATCTCTTTCCGTTTACAGAGGAGAGATTGTGAAGCTGTTTTGTGCAGATGAAAAAAGCATGTATGAGATCATCAATATTGTCCGGGGAAGAAGCCGGATCCTTAATGGCTATTTTATGTCGAAGCAGTCGCACAATCTGTCAGACTGTGCAAATCCTCTGGCGGCGGGAATCGGGATTGTGGAAGGAAATCCTGCCAAGATCAATAATTTCTCGGAGATGCGCGTGATGGATAATCTCTTTATGATGCTGTCCCATAAAATAAGCGGAATATGGATGAATAAAAAATTCCGGAAAAGCAGCCAGATCATGCTGGAAGGTATAGTTCCGGAAAATCTGTATCGGAAAAAAATCAAAAAGCTAAGCCCGGTGGAGCAGCAGAAGGTTCTGTATGCAAAGTGGCTTCTCTATGCACCGGAGCTTCTAATATGTATCCAGCCATTTTCTGATGGGAATATACAGGCGAGAGAGGCAGCACGTGAAATGATTTATGTGCTGAAAAACAGGAATATTCCCATTCTTATTGTGACTTCCAGTATGTCGGAAATTAATTACTGCGGCGGACGAATGTGCTATATGTATCATGGAAGACTGATTTCAAAGGAGGAGTTTGAGAAACATAAAGAGTCTTCTGCCATGTCGGATTGATTATTTTATATAAAGTTTTATATAAAAACTAGTAAATGTTTATATAAAATAATTATATAAAATTATATATAAACATTTATATAAAACCTGAGAAAAAAGCTTTGAAACCATAAAAAGAAGAAATGAATATAGCAATATTGCACAAATAATGCTTTTGATATCTATAAAAACATACAAAATGTTGACTTTTTGCAAAAAAATATTGAAAAATCCATATAAATATTTATAATAAAATACAACAGCAATCCAAGGGTTGCGAAAGATCTTATTATAAGGAGGATAAAAAAATGAAAGCAAGAAAAATGGTGGCATTAGCTATGACAGCAGCTATGGTGGGAAGCGTTTTTGCAGCACCTGTATTCGCTGAAGAGGCAGAACTGCTTCCGGGCGGAGGAAATAAGATTATTTATTGTATTACCCCGGATCCATCCAATCCATATTTCAAGACTGTTCAGGACATTGCAACTGCAAAGGGTGAGGAACTTGGATATGAAGTGAAATGCCAGTCTCATGGCGATGATGCTGCAAAACAGCTTGAAATGTTTGAAGCTGCAGTAAATGACGGCGCAGCAGCAATTATCTGCGATAACGCAGGTGCTGATGCTTCCATCGAAGCAGTACAGAAGGCTTATGATGCAGGAATTCCTACTTTCCTGGTTGACCGTGAAATTAATGAGTCCGGACTTGCAGCAGCTCAGCTCGTAGCAGATAATGCACAGGGTGCAGCAGCAATTGCTGAAGCATGGGTAGAAGCTATGAATTATGAAGGAAAATATGCAGAGCTTCTCGGTCTTGAGTCTGACACAAACTGCCAGGTTCGTTCTGACAACTTCCATGCAGTTATTGATGAATATGACACAATGGAAATGGTAGCTCAGCAGTCTGCTAACTGGGATCAGACAGAAGCATACGAAAAAACAGAAGCTATCCTTCAGTCCAATCCGGAGATCACAGGTATCATCTGCGGTAACGACACTATGGCATGTGGTGCAGTTCAGGCTTGCATCGATGCAGGACGTGACGATATCAAGATCATCGGTGTAGATGGTTCTGATGAAGCAGCAGCATATATTAAAGAAGGTAAAATGGTTGGTACAGCTCTTCAGCAGATCGCTCTGATCACTCAGACAGCAGTAGAGCAGGCTGATGCATATCTGAACGGAACAGCTCCGGAGTCAGAGAAACAGCTTATTCCATGTATCGCTATTACAGCTGAAAACGTAGATAACCTTTCCGCATTCGTTTATACAGAATAATCGGTTTCCTCAGAAGGTACGGCTGTATTTTGGCAATTTTTTGTGACTGAAATTAATTTTCAAGGGCGGTGCTTCGCACCGCCTTTCGAATGAAAACGATGAGGAGAATTAAAATATGAAGAAAAAAATTTCCTTAATTGCACTTGTAACATTGCTTGCAGTGTCTTTTACCGGATGCGGCATTGTAAAGGTGGTTCCCATTGGTGAAGAAGATCAATATTCCGGGAAGAAAACTTTTGATTCAGCGGCAGAATCCAGTGATGACTGGACATCAGTAGTAGCAGATATCGCCGAAGGAGCACAGGAAATCGCAGACGCAATCGGAAGCGGTAATGTGACAGAGGCTACTGCCGTAAAAGGAACCGGAAAAATTACAGCTTATAATACAGACACTCCGAAACATTATATTGTAGTGGAAGTAGAAGGATATACAGGAGATATTGAAATACAGGTTCGTACAGACGGACCAAACAGCAGCACGGCTATCCGTGATCTGCAGCATCTGAAAGAATTTGAAAGCTTTACCAATCAGACAGAATGGTCTGCTTACGGTAAAGCGCTGAACAAAGAGGCAGTGGCTCAGGTAATCGATCCGCTCGGTGTGGATGAAAGCGCAGTGGGCAAAACAGTTACCTTCACAGGCGGTGCAGAAGCCAACGGCGAGGCACTGAGTATTACGCCGGTAGAAATGACGATTGAATAAAAAGGAGGAGCATTATGTTTGATAATCCAAATGTTGTTCTCCATTGTGAAAAAATAGATAAAATATATCCCGGAACAAAAGCGCTGGACGGTGTTTCCTTCGATTTGTTAAAGGGAAAGGTAAATGTACTGATTGGAGAGAATGGTGCAGGAAAATCCACTCTGATGAAGATGATCGCGGGCATTGAGCAGCCCTCTGCAGGAAAAATGTATATGGATGGACAGGAAGTGTATTTTAAGGATACAAATGCTGCCCGTGCAAAAGGAATCGGAATTATTCATCAGGAACTGTCCCTTTTTCCAAATATGACTGTTTTTCAGAATATTTTCATGGGACATGAGAAGAAAAAAGGAATGTTTCTGGATGACAAGGAGCACGTAAAGGGTGCGGAAAAGATCCTGAAGCGTCTGGAACATGAGATTCCTCCGGAAACCATGGTGGGAGATCTTCGTGTGGGCCAGCAGCAGATGGTGGAGATTGCCAGAAACCTGATTCAGGATGACCTGCGGGTTCTGATTATGGATGAGCCCACGTCTTCTCTGTCAGCAGCGGAGGTTAAGGTCCTGTTTAAGATAATGCGTGAGCTTCTGGAGGCTGGAATTTCTATTGTATATATTTCTCACCGTCTGGAAGAAATTATGGAGATCGGCGATCATGTAACCATTCTCCGTGATGGAAAATATGTTGCAGATGCAGATGTTAAGGACATTGAACTGAGCTGGATCGTAGAAAACATGGTAGGAAAAAACACACAGTATCATCGTTTTGAAAGAAGCATTGATCTGAATAAAGCAGAAAAGGTCCTGGAAGTGAAAAACCTGAGTCTTCCCAAGAAGGGCGGCGGCTGGCTTCTGGACAATGTAAACATAAATCTGAAAAAAGGTGAGGTTCTTGGTATTTATGGTCTTCTGGGAGCGGGACGAAGCGAGGTGTTTGAATGTCTGATGGGTCTTCATCCGGAACACAGCGGAGAAATCATTTATGAAGGCAAACCGCTGAAGATAAAGGATATTTCCACTCAGATCCGGAACGGCTTTGCACTTGTTCCTGAGGACAGACAGCGTCAGGGGCTGATTCAGACACTGGATATCGGAAAGAATACAGCCATTGCTTCTCTGAAGGATTATGTAAAAGGTCTTTTCCTGAATGATAAAGCAGAAAATGAAGCTGTGGATCAGCAGATTAAAGATATACATATTAAAGTTGCCGATAAAAGACTTCCGATCCTGTCTCTTTCCGGCGGTAACCAGCAGAAGGTCGTTATCGGAAAAGGTCTTCTGACAAAACCGACAGTACTGCTTCTGGATGAACCTTCCCGCGGTATTGATATCGGAGCAAAAACAGAAGTATTTGAAATCATTCATGAACTTTCAGAACAGGGACTTTCCATTATCGTAATCTCATCCGAATTAAAAGAGATTATGGCTATCGCAGACAGAATTTATGTTCTGTCCAACGGAAAGCTTACCGGAGAGCTTACCGGTGATGAGATCAATGAAGACACACTTGTACGTACATCCTATGCCGGACTTGGCACCGGCAGAAGTGCATAGGTCGGGAAGGAGCGAATAGATAATGAATAATAAAAAATCCAATAATAACCAGCTTTTAATGACAATTTTAAAAGGACGTACCTTTATTGTTCTGGTACTTCTGATCATCTTTTTTACAATTGTTAAGGGAACCACATTCCTGTCTGCGTCCACACTTACCATGGTAGCGAAGCATGTGGCTCTGTATGGTATCCTTGCCCTTGGTATGACATTTGTCATCATTACCGGTGGTATTGACCTTTCTGTCGGTTCTGTAGTCGGTCTGGTGGGTATGCTTGCCGGCGGTATGATTCAGGAAGGTATTACCCTGAAATTTGCCGGTGTGACACTTTTCTTCAGTGTACCGATGATCGTTATATTTATGATGATCGTGGGCTGTATCATTGGCGCGGTTAACGGCCTGATCATTACGAAGCTTAATGTTGCACCGTTTATCGCAACTTTAGGTACCATGTATATCTGCCGTGGTTTTGCAAACCTGCGTTCCAACGGCGCCACATTCTCTGATATCAAGGGCTATGAAGGCCTTGGAAATACCGGCTTTAAGATTTTCGGAAGCAATATTGCAGGAATCCCCACAGGTGTTTATGTATTTGCTGTTCTGGCGATTATTGCAGCAGTTCTGCTGAAGAAAATGCCATTTGGATGGTATGTACTGGCAGTAGGCGGAAATGAAAAATCTGCACGTCTGTCCGGTATCAAAGCAGATAAGATTAAAATTCTGGTGTACATGATTTCAGGATTCTGTGCAGCATGGGTTGGTATGATCAATACCGCACAGCTGTCCGCAGCACATCCTGCATCCGGTGACGGCTGGGAAATGAACGCTATCGCAGCTACCGTACTTGGAGGTACTTCCATGAGCGGTGGTTCCGGAACCATTCTTGGAACAGTTGTAGGTGCATTTGTTATCGGTGTTATCAATGACGGTATGACCATGTGCGGTGTATCCGAGTTCTGGCAGAAGGTTATTCGTGGCCTTGTTATTATTCTGGCTGTTGTGATTGACCAGACTCAGAGAAATCTGCAGGCCAAAATGGCACTTCAGGCACGTAACGAAAATAAATAAAAGCGGAGGTGCAAAAATGAAAAAAAGTGGTATTTTGAATGCGCAGCTTATCGGTCTGATTGCTGCTCTGGGGCATAAAGACACTTTTATGATCGGAGATGCCGGCATGCCCATCCCGAAGGGAGTGGAAATCGTAGATCTGATTCTGTGCGGCGGAGTTCCCACCTTCAGACAGGTTATGGATGCCGTTCTGGATGAGACTGTGGTGGAAGGCTATACCATTGCAAATGAAATCGAAGAAAAGAATCCGGAGCTTCTGGCTTATATTCAGGAAAAGCTTCCGGATGCGGAAGAAGAAAGAATTGATCATGTGGATTTGAAAAAAATGTCCGCAAACTGCAAATTCGCAATTCGAACAGGAGAATTTACACCTTATCCCAATATCATTTTAAGAGCAGGCGTTGCGTTTCCTGCATAATTACAAAGGAGGTAATAAGTTATGGCACATATTAAATTAGGCTATGCTCCCACCAGAAGAAGTATTTTCAGTGCACCGGATGCCATTAAGTACAGAGGTCTTACAGCAGACAGGCTGAGAGAGCTGGGAATTGATTTTGTGGATATTACAGATATCAATGAAGAAGGTCTTCTTTACGATGATAACGACAGAATTAAGATTGCGGAAAAATTTAAGGCGGAGAAAATTGACGGACTGTTTCTGCCTCACTGTAATTTCGGTACAGAATATGAATGTGCCCGCCTTGCAAAAGATTTAAATGTTCCTGTTCTTCTGTGGGGACCGCTGGATGAGAGACCGGAACCGGACGGTGTGCGTCTCCGTGATACACAGTGCGGACTTTTTGCAACCGGTAAAGTACTCAGAAGATTCCGTGTTCCATTCACTTATATGACAAACTGCCGTCTCAGTGACCCTGTATTTGAAAGAGGAATCCGTGATTTCATGGCAGTATGTAACGTAGTAAAAACCTTCAAAAATATCAGAATTCTTCAGATTTCCACAAGACCGTTTGATTTCTGGACAACGATGTGCAATGAAGGCGAGTTGCTGGAGAAATTTAACATTCAGCTTTCCCCGATTCCTATGCCTGAACTGACAGATGAAATTAAGAAAGCAAAAGAAGAAGGAACAGAAGTTGCAGAAGTAATCAAATACTGCCGTGAGAATATGATCATTGACGTAAAAGATAATGAACTGGAAAATGTGGCAGCATTGAAGGTTGCCATGAAGCATCTTGTAGAGAAATACGGATGTCAGGCAGCAGCTATCCAGTGCTGGAACCAGCTTCAGACAGAAATCGGAATTATGCCATGTGCAGCAAACTCTCTTCTCAATGAAGAAGGTATCCCGGTTGTATGTGAGACTGATATCCATGGTGCGATCACAGCACTTATGGTGGAGGCAGCAGGCATGGGCGAAGTAAGAAGCTTCTTTGCTGACTGGACAATCCGCCATCCTGATATTAAAAACGGCGAATTACTGCAGCACTGCGGACCGTGGCCGATTTCTGTGGCAAAGGAAACTCCGAAGCTGACTTATCCGCTGGCATTTGATTATCCTGGTGCTATTACAGCGGAAGCAAAACACGGCGATTTAACACTGGCACGTTTTGATGGAGACAATGGGGAATACTCCCTGCTTCTGGGAAATGCCAAAGGTGTTGAAGGACCGAAAGGCATGGGAACCTACCTCTGGATCGAAGTGGACAACATCAAACGTCTGGAAGCAAAAATCGTGGAAGGACCATATATCCATCATTGTGTAGGTATTCATAAAGATGTTGTGCCGGTACTTTATGAGGCATGTAAATATATCGGAATCAAACCGGATCTCTACGATCCTATCGAAGAAGATGTAAAAGCATACCTTCGCGGCGAATGATAGAAAAAGAATATAATCTGAGATAAAAGGAGAAAAAAATGGAAAATCTGACCGCTTTATCTTATAAATTAAGAAAAGATGTCATCGAGATTATCCGCGCCGGAAAAGCAGGCCATATCGGCGGTGACATGAGTGTGATTGATACACTGATTACGTTATATTTCAAACAGATGAATGTTGGACCGGAAAATATGGATGATGAGGATCGTGACCGTTTTGTCATGAGTAAAGGACACTCTGTGGAAGCACTTTATGCAGTGCTGGCAGAAAAAGGCTTCTTTACATTAGAAGAAGTTCTGGAAAAATTCAGTAAATTCGGTTCCAAATTTATCGGTCATCCGAACAATAAGCTTCCGGGTATCGAGATGAACTCCGGATCTCTGGGTCATGGACTTCCTGTGTGCGTTGGTATGGCCCTGGCTGGAAAAATGAATAATAAATCCTATCGTGTATATACCGTTATGGGCGACGGCGAGCTGGCAGAGGGATCTGTATGGGAAGGCGCAATGGCAGCAAGTCATTATAAACTGGATAATCTTTGCGCAGTAGTTGACCGTAACCGTCTTCAGATCTCCGGAAATACAGAAGACGTTATGCATCACGATGATCTCCATGAAAGATTTGCAAGCTTTGGATGGAATGTGATCGATGTAAAAGACGGAAACAGCATTGATGAACTGAATGCTGCATTTGAAGAGGCTAAAACTGTGAAAGGAAAACCAACTGTACTGATTGCAAATACAGTAAAAGGCTGTGGTTCTCCTGTAATGGAAAATAAAGCCGGATGGCATCACCATGTACCAAATGACGAGGAATATGCACAGATCATGAAAGATCTGGAAGCAAGAAGGGAGGCTGCACTCTAATGGCAAAAATTGCAAATAAACAGATGATCTGTGAAGTCCTGATGGACGCAGCAAAAACAGATAAGGATATTGTTGCACTGTGCAGCGATTCCAGAGGCAGCGGTTCCTTTACACCGTTTGCGGACAACTATCCGGAACAGTTTGTGGAAACAGGTATTGCAGAGCAGAATCTGGTAAGTATTGCTGCTGGTCTTGCAAAATGCGGAAAGAAATCCTATGCAGTATCTCCGGCATGCTTCCTTTCCACCAGAAGCTATGAACAGGCCAAGGTTGATGTGGCTTATTCCAATACAAATGTAAAATTAATCGGTATCAGCGGCGGTGTAAGCTACGGTGCTCTGGGTATGAGCCATCATTCCGCACAGGATATTGCGGCAATGTCTGCAATTCCCAATATGCGTGTATATATTCCAAGTGACCATTTCCAGACAGCAGAACTTACAAAGGCACTTCTGAAAGATGAAAAGCCGGCATATGTCCGTGTGGGACGTAATGCGGTGGATCCTGTATATGAGGAGGGAAATGTGCCCTTTGAAATGGATAAGGCAACTGTGATCTGTGAAGGTACAGATGTGGCAATCATCGCATGCGGTGAAATGGTCGGACCGGCCAAGGCCGCTGCCAAGCTTCTGAAAGCAAAAGGCATCAGTGCGACTGTTCTTGATATGTATTGTGTAAAACCACTGGATACAGCAGCAGTTATTAAAGCGGCTGAAAATGCAAAGGCAGTTCTGACGGTGGAAGAGCATGCTCCTTTTGGCGGCCTTGGTTCTATGGTCAGCCAGGTGGTGGGAAGCAATTGTCCACGTAAAGTAGTAAACTTAAGCCTGCCGGATGCACCGGTGATTACAGGAACCTCCAAAGAGGTATTTGATTACTATGGACTGAATGCAGAGGGAATTGCAGCAAAAGCTGAAGAGATCATAAAATAAAGTATAAAAACGGGCTGCCGCGGGACATATTCTGTGACAGCCCGATGGTATATAAAAGAAAAGGAAACGAAATATATGGGAAAATATGTATTGGGAATTGATCAGAGTACCCAGGGAACGAAAGCACTGCTGTTTGATGTGGAAGGTCGGCTGCTTTGCAGAACGGATCTTCCACATAAACAGTATGTGGATGAACGGGGCTGGGTAGAGCATGATCTGAATGAAATTTATGCAAATACCATCCAGGTGGTAAAAAATCTGGTGGAAAAGGCCGGAATTGACAAATCCGAGCTGGCGGTTGTGGGAATCAGCAACCAGAGAGAAACGGCGGCATGCTGGGATAAAGTAACAGGTGAACCTGTTTTTCATGCGGTTGTATGGCAGTGTGCCCGGGGTGCGGCCATCTGTGACAGGATTGAAAAAGATGGTTATGGGGCGATGATCAAGGAGTATACCGGCATTCCCCTGTCTCCTTATTTTACGGCGGCAAAGCTGGCATGGATTTTTGAAAATGTGGACGGTGTTAAGGAAAAGGCGGAAAAAGGAGAAATCGCCTGTGGAACCATTGACAGCTGGCTGGTTTATAAACTGACAGGAGGAAAGCATTTTCAGACCGATTATTCCAACGCTTCCAGAACACAGTTGTTCAATGTACGGGAGCTGAAATGGGATCAGGAGATACTGAAGATTTTCGGCATCTGTCCTTCCTGCATGGCACAGGTGACAGATTCTGACGGCGATTATGGGGCAACGGATTTTGACGGATATCTGGATACACCGATTCCGATCAGAGGTGTGATGGGAGATTCTCACGGAGCACTGTTCGGACAGGGCTGTCTGAAAAAAGGCATGGTAAAATCAACCTACGGAACAGGTTCCTCCATTATGATGAACATCGGTGAGAAGCCGGTATTTACTGATCTGGGTGTAGTTACCTCTCTTGCCTGGTCCATGGGAGGAAAGGTAAATTATGTGCTGGAAGGTAATATTAATTATACCGGTGCAGTCATTACATGGCTGAAGGATGACCTGAAGCTGATTTCCTCGGCAGGTGAAACAGAAGCACTGGCCCGCCAGGCGAAACCGGGAGATAAAACCTATCTTGTTCCGGCGTTTTCCGGACTGGGCGCTCCTTATTGGGACAGCAAGGCTGCCGGTGTGATCTGCGGTATGACCAGGACTACCGGGCAGGCGGAAGTGGTAAGGGCGGCCCTGGATTGCATTGCCTACCAGATCACGGATATTGTCCGTGTGATGAGCGAAGCTTCCGGGATACAGATCGGAGAGCTGCGTGTAGACGGAGGTCCCACGAAGAACGGCTACCTGATGCAGTTCCAGAGCGATATGCTGAATATTCCGGTAAGCATTCCGGAATCAGAGGAACTGTCCGGAATCGGTGCTGCGTATGCTGCCGGACTGGCAACAGGAATTTTTGACGAAAATGTATTTGGCAGAATGGGCAGAAACTGCTATACTCCTGTTATGGAAGAAGAGGAGCGGAATAAAAAATACCACGGATGGCAGGACGCGGTCAAAATGGTTATGACAAAATAAAAAAGCGGCTCTGCGGACAAAGGAGGATCACATGAAGGTCAGCATAAAAAAAATCAGTGAAGTTACCGGATTTTCTCCGGCTACAGTTTCCAATGCACTGAACTACAAGCGGGGAGTAAATGCAGATACAGCTGCAAAAATCCTGAAAACGGCCCATGATCTTGGATATTTTGAAGATAACCGTATTACGAAGGTTAAGTTTGTGATGTTTAAGAGAAATGGTGTTGTGGTGGAGGATACACCTTTTTTCCCGTCCCTGATTTCCGGTGTGGAACAGGAATGCAGAGCCTGTGGTATGGAGATGCTGCTGTGCAATCTGGATAAGCGTGATCCGGATTATCGGGAACAGGTGCGCTGGCTGATGAGTGACAAAGCGTCCGCAGTGATTTTGCTGGGAACAGAGATGATGGATGAGGACAGTGAACTGATCTGGGGACTGAACTGCCCGCTGGTGGTAATCGATTACTGGAAAGAAGATATGTCCTTTGATGCGGTGCTGATCAATAATGCAGATGCGGCCCGGATGGCCACGGAATATCTGGTGGCTAACGGACATACGGAGATAGGATATCTTCAGGGACGGATGCGCATTAAGCCTTTCCGCTCCAGATCGGTGGGATTTCAGACGGCGCTTCAGAAATCCATGCTTCCCCTGAAGCGGGAATATGTGGTGACTCTGTCGCCCACAATGGACGGTGCTTATGAAGATATGCGAAAGTTTCTTTCAAAAAAGCCGCCGATGCCCACTGCTTTTTTTGCAGATAATGATATTATCGCCCTTGGGGCAATGAAGGCAATGTCAGAATATGGGATCCGTATCCCGGAGGATGTTTCCATTGTGGGATTTGATGATCTTACATTTTCATCCATATCCAATCCGCCGCTGACCACCCTTCGTGTACCAAAACAGGAAATGGGGCGGATGGCGGTACGCAGACTGCGGGATATTATTCAGGATAATGACGGAGTCAAGCTGAAAACCCAGGTGTGCACCCAGTTTATTGAACGTGCAAGTGTGAAAAAAATTAATTAACAGCATAAAACTAGGAGGATGTTCCCCAAAAGTCTTAATGGCAGGGGGGAGCATCCTTTTTTTTGCGAGGGTGTCGTTGAAATGGATAAAAAATTAACATAACGGTGATGGGAAATGTGAAAAATAACCAAAAACCTGAAGAATGTCCCCCCTGTTGCGAAGATAGTTAGTAGGAGCAAAAAAGGAATTGTGCTATGATTCACATAAATCAAGAAGGGAGAAGGATTATATTATGGCAGCAGATTCAAGAAATAATGAAATCATTCTTGAAGCAAAAGGTATTAGTAAGTTCTTCCCTGGAGTAAAGGCTCTTCAGAATGTTAACGTGACATTTAGAAGAGGTGAGGTTCACGTTCTTATTGGAGAAAATGGTGCGGGGAAATCCACGCTGATGAAGATTCTGGATGGAATTTATAAGGCGGATGAGGGCGAGATTATTCTGCGGGGAGAAAAGGTAACTATTTCCAATCCCAAGCAGGCAACAATGTATGGAATTTCCATGATCCATCAGGAACTCAGTCCGGTATTGGATATGACCATCGCAGAAAATATTTTTCT
>JAXFBD010000044.1:0-22680 GCA_034118545.1 Blautia sp. | reverse complement strand
GCGGCACAGGAAGGCAGAAATGATTTTGTAAAAGATATTCTGATCCGTTACAAAAACCTGAAGAGGATTTATGGTTACAAAATAGATTCATATTGGAGCAATATTTCAACTGCAGAGGCATACTATCAGACAAATATGGATTTCCTTAAACCGGAAATCCGCAATTACTTTTTTAAACAGGAACCGGTTATCAAAACAAAGATTGCCGATGTTCCGCCGGCAAAGTATAATCCAGGCGCCGTGGTAAAGAACAGCCTGGTTTCCAGCGGCTGTATTATCAATGGCGTTGTGGAAAATTCCGTTTTGTTCAGAGGTGTATTTGTAGGAAATAATTGTGTTATCAAGAATTCTGTGATTTTGAATGATGTATATCTGGGGGATAATACATATATCGAAAATTGCATTGTAGAAAGCCGGGATACCATCCGGGCAAATTCAAACTACCGCGGTGAAAACGGGGTAAGGATCGTGGTAGAGCAAAACGATCGTTATACAATCTAGAACGTCAGCAGACGTTTTTGAAGCAGGTACATAAAAACGTAACTGCAGCGCAATAAATTTTAACATTTCCTGCAACACGGAAGCAAGACGAAAGGGGTAAGCAAAAAATGAATATTACAGATGTGCGCGTACGAAAGGTTGCAAAAGAGGGTAAAATGAAGGCGGTTGTCTCCATTACCATTGATGACGAATTCGTAATACACGATATTAAAGTCATTGAAGGTGAGAAGGGGCTCTTTATCGCAATGCCCAGCCGTAAGGCTACGGATGGCGAATACAGAGACATTGCTCATCCAATTAATTCGGCTACTCGTGACAGAATTCAGACAATCATTCTGGAAAAATTCCAGGAAGCCATGGCAGCTGAAGAGGGCGCATAAATATAGTGAGGCAATTACATAAAGAGGCTGCTGCAAAGTCAAGTGCGATAGTTTCTGACATTAAGAATGCAGAATTTCGCAGCTTGAATTTTGCAGCAGCCTCTTTTTTGATAATCAAATTTCGTGAGGGGATGTCAAAGGCTTTGAAGGCTTTTCCCGGAACGTATTTGTCCGTTTGGTCTGCAGAAACAGGTCTGGTTTGCCTGCGGAAACAGAAGAAGAATCCTTGTAGGTAGAAAGCACGATATTGGTACTGGTTTCTCCGTACTTCTGGATTCTGTTCAGGAAATTGTCCAGATCCATGGTACTGGGAAATATCACCTTTAAGAGGGCAAAATAATTTCCTGTGATACCGTGGCACTCCAGGATATTAGGACATTCTCTGACAAAAGCCTGAAATTCCTCTTTATACGCAGATTCTACGGCGATACTGATAAAAACGGTAATCATATATCCTATGGAACGGGGATCTATATCCAGATGATAGCCACGGATGATCCCGTCCTTTTCCATTTTTTCAATTCTGCTTCTGACTGCGGGGGAAGTCAGTCCGATTTCGGATGCAATCTGTTTCAGAGGCATTCTGGCATTCCTGCCAAGGCGCTCTATAATTTCATAATCTAATTTGTCCATATGGAAACCTCATCACATTTTCTAATAGTTATCATAGCACACATATTTTATTTTTTACAGATTTTTTTTAAAAAGTGTAATTTACATAAGGTAGTGTAGTAACACTTGACAATAAAGATAGACTTTGATAATATACAGGCATCGGGAAAATAAATATACTTTTATGCGTTGTAAACTTTAATAAATAAAGTTTTACTTTTTAAAAATAAAAAAAATAAATTTGCCCGATATTTGTATGGCGGCAGATGGCGCATGCTGCTAAATACTGTTTTTCTGTGACGCCGTAAAAAAAGAAAAGGAGAACCAATATGAAAAAAGAGTTTAATCGGCTGGCAGCACTGGCTCTTGCAGCAGTGATGACGGTATGCACAACGGGACTTACTGTAAGTGCAGAGGAAGTTGATAACGGGCTGATCGTAGCGATTCAGTCAGATCCTACAGGTCTGGATCCGCATACTGTAACAGACAGGGCGGCAGGCATTGCTATTGAAAACCTGTATAATACTCTGTTTACTTACACAGAAACCTATGGTGAGGCGGTTCCGTCACTGGCTGAATCTTATGAGGTATCCGATGATGGGTTTACTTATACTCTGAAGCTGGCAGAAGGGGTGAAATTCCACAGTGGAAATGTAATGACATCCGAAGATGTAAAATATTCCCTGGAGAGAATTCAGACTTCCGGTGCGAGAGCTTCACAGATGGAAAAAATCAGTTCTATAGAAACACCGGATGAAAACACAGTAGTTATCACACTGTCTTCTCAGTACGCTCCATTTCTTACATATCTTGCCAACCCGCTGAATGCCATTGTTGAAAAAGCAGTTGTTGAAGAAAATAACGGCGATATCAATAATGTGGATGCCGGTACAGGACCATTTATGCTGGCTGCATGGAATACAGGAAGCAGTGTTGATATGGATGCCTTTGAGGAATACTGGGAAGCAGATAAACCGAAAGCAGATACACTTCAGCTGAAAACGATCACAGATGCAACTGCAAGAGCAACTGCTCTGAGAAATGGTGAAATTGATATGATCATTGATGCTACTGATCAGGAAACAGCTGTTCTGAATGGAGCGGACGGTGTTGTTCTTGAGACTGTTCCGGGAACATTCTGGGAATATCTGGGCATGAACTGCGAATCTGAAAGTCTGAAAGATGCAAAAGTAAGACAGGCGATTGCATACGCTGTTGACCGTAACGCTATTAATATGTCTGTAAAAATGGGCGGAGCAACCGTACTTACAGAAGCAAATATTCCTGCAACTCATGATTACTATGGCCAAGATGAGATCTACGCAGCCCGCGACATAGAAAAAGCAAAGGCTCTTCTTGAGGAAGCCGGCGTGGAAGAGGGATCTGTCAATCTGAAATTAACTGTTGGTTCTGACTGGCAGTATCAGGTAGATGCAGCACAGATGATCAAGCAGCAGCTTGCAGAAATCGGTATAAACTGTGAGATTTCCGCAATGGAATCAGGTGTGTATTTTGATGGCCTTAATTCCGGCGATTTTGATCTTACTGTATGTGGATGGTCCGGATTCGTGGATGCAGATGAATATCTTTACGATCTGTTTACGACAGAAGGTGCTTATAATCAGCAGAATTATTCCAATTCAGAAGTAGATAAGCTGCTTGAAGAAGGCCGTGTAACTGTTGATGAAGCAGCAAGAAAAGAAATCTATAAAGAGGCTCAGAAGCTGATCGCAGAGGATGCGCCTATGGCATTTCTGTATATGAACAGCTTTACAGTAGCTATGCGAGATAATGTAAAAGGCTATACTGTACATCCTACCGCTGCAACTATCTTTATGAAAGACGTATATTTCGAGTAAAAACAGTACACAGAGGGCGCTGCGGTGCGGCGCCCTTCTTTGCTGTTATACAGAGCTGTGTACGGGACAGCAGAGTTTTGTATAGCAGCAAAAGCTGTTGGAAAGGAGAAAATCATGTTTCGATATATCACAAAACGTATTTTAAGTATGATACCGGTTTTGCTGGGAATCTCTGTTGTTGTTTTTTTTGCGGTACGTCTGATTCCGGGTGATTATGCTACGATTGCGCTGGGAACGCAATATACAGAAGAAGCTGCAGCGCTGCTTCGCGAAAAGTATGGTCTGGATCAGCCGATTTTGTATCAGTATCTGATCTGGATGAAGGGGATATTAACAGGAGATTTCGGATATTCCTACAGTTCGGGACAGCCCGTACTGACCATGCTTCTGAACCGCCTTCCGGTGACTCTGGAACTGGCCTCTCTCAGTCTGCTCATGGCAGTGTTTGTTGGAATTCCCGTGGGATACTGGGCGGCATGTAAGAGAAATAAGCTGCCGGATTCTTTTGCGACGGTTACGGGGCTTCTTGGCATTTCCATTCCCAATTTCTGGCTCGGAACAATGATGGTGCTGTTATTTTCCCTGAAATTAAAGCTGGTGCCTTCGGGAGGTTTTGTACCGCTCAGTGAAGGAATTGCAGAAAACCTTAGATGTATGATCCTGCCGGTTATTGCTCTTGGTATGGCCGTCAGCGCTGTTGTCATGCGTTCTTCCCGTTCTGCGATGATTGAAGTGATTGATCAGGAATATATGAAGATGGCAAAGGCAAAAGGGTTATCCGGTATCTCACTGATTTTAAAACATGGTGTAAAGAATACCATGGTTAATGTACTGACTATTATCGGTTTGCAGATGGGCTCACTGCTGGGCGGTTCTGTAGTAATCGAACAGATTTTTTCACTGCCGGGAATCGGTTCACTGGCTCTTCAGGCAATTAATAACCGCGATTATCTTGTTCTGCAGGGAACAGTTTTGTTTACCGCAGTTATGTTCGTAACGGTTAATCTCATTGTTGATCTTCTGTACTGTGCGGTGAATCCGCAGATTCGCTATTAGGAGGTGCCTGTATGAAGGATTTTTTTAATCGCTATTTTCATAATAAACTGGCAGTGGCAGGCAGTGTGATTCTGCTTCTGTTTATTCTGATGGCAGTATTTGCTCCGCTGATCGCACCTTATGATCCTTTTTTCATGGATTATTCAGCTCCGCTTTCTCCACCGTCTGCCGCACATCTTTTTGGAACTGACAATATGGGAAGAGATATCCTGTCAAGGATCATATACGGTGCAAGAATATCCCTTCAGGTATCTCTGGTGTCTGTTTCTATTGCTACAGCGGCAGGTGTTCTGCTGGGAGTTCTGGCAGGTTATTTCGGAAAGTGGGCTGACAGCCTGATTTCCCGAATCCTGGAAGTTATGTTTGCATTTCCGGAGGTACTTCTGGCGTTGCTTATCATGTCCATTCTTGGCTCAAGCCTGAATAACATCATGATTGCCATTGGAATTGTTTACACACCTATCTTTGCAAGAATTACCAGGGGAGCAGTTCTGACTGTAAAGGATTCTCTTTATGTAGAAGCTGCAAAATCCATGGGCGTTAAAAACAGAACGATTATTCTTCGACATATTCTGCCTAATATTGTGTCGCCGATTATGGTACAGGTGACGCTGTCGCTGGCTTTTGCAATCCTTTCGGAAGCTTCGTTAAGCTTTCTGGGAATTGGTGTGGAGCCGGACATCCCTTCCTGGGGAATCATGCTGAATAATGGAAAAGCCTGGATCGAACTGGCGTGGTGGGTAGGTGTATTCCCGGGTATTGCTATTGCACTGGCTGTTCTGGGCTTTAATATTCTCGGAGACGGACTTCGTGATGTACTGGATCCACGCCTTAGAAATGTAGAGGATTAAAGGGGGAAAAATATGGAAAATAATATGGAAAACAGGGAAATCCTCCTTGATGTCAGAAATCTTCAGGTGGAATTTCATACAAGACAAGGGCATATGCATGCTGTCCGGGGAGTGAATTTTACACTTCGAAAGGGAGAAATCCTTGGACTGGTTGGAGAATCCGGCTGTGGAAAATCCGTTACTGCCAATACGATTCTGGGATTGATCGGAAAAAAGAAACATGAAAAAACAGGTGGTGAAATCCGCTTTCATGATTCAGACATTCTGCAGCTCTCCGAGAAGGAGTGCCAGAAAATCCGGGGAAACAGAATATCCATGATTTTTCAGGATCCCATGACTTCTTTAAATCCTGTGCTCAAAGTTGGAAAACAGGTAGGAGAAGTGCTTAGGATCCACAAAAGAATGACGAAAAAAATGGCATTGGATCAGGCGGTTCTTCAGCTTGAGAAGGTAGGAATCCCGGCAGCAAAAGAGCGGGCAGACAGTTATCCCTTTCAGTTCTCGGGCGGCATGAGACAGCGGGCGATTATAGCATCTGCGCTTATGTGTAAACCGGAAATTCTGATTGCAGATGAACCGACGACTGCATTGGATGTGACTATTCAGGCACAGATTCTTGATCTTTTGCTGGAACTCCGTGAAGAGTATGGGGTTGGAATTCTTCTTATTACCCATGATCTTGGTGTTGTTGCCGAAATCTGTGATACGGTCGCGGTGATGTATGCAGGTGAGATCGTGGAGAAAGCACCGGTGCAGGAGCTTTTTGAAAATCCTTTGCATCCTTATACAAAAGGACTGCTTAATTGCATTCCTGTGCTTGGAAAAAAAGAAAAACTGGTGCCGATACCGGGGCAGCCGCCGAAATTATATGAAGAAAAAGAAGGGTGTAAATTTGCGGAGCGCTGCCCGCATTATACAAACGAATGTGAAGGAGAAGTTTCCCTGAGAGAAATCAGTCCTGAACACTTTGTTTCCTGCAGAGGAGGTGTATTTGAATAATGGAAAATACTGTGCTGGAAGTAAAAAATCTATCCAGGGAGTTTGATGTCAGAGAGAAGAAATTTCCATATAAATACAAAAAACTGAAAGCTGTTCAGAATGTTTCCCTGGTAGTAAAAAAAGGAGAAACTCTGGGAGTCGTGGGAGAATCCGGCTGCGGAAAATCAACCCTGGGGAGACTGATCATGCGCCTGATCGAACCTACATCCGGGGAGATTTATTTGAATGGGGAACAGATCAGTACTCTGTCGGGAGAAAATCTTCGCAGAAAAAGAAAAGATTTTCAGATGATTTTTCAGGATCCCTATGCTGCTTTTAATCCCAGAATGACGGTACAGAAAATTCTGGAGGAGCCGCTGACAACAAGTGATATTCCCAGAGATGCCTGGCAGAAAAAGATTGACCGGATTCTGGAACTGACGGGGATTCCTGTGGATGCCCAAAAAAGATATCCCCATGAGTTTTCCGGCGGACAACGCCAGCGTATCAGCATTGCAAGAGCTGTTTTGCTGAATCCGGGGCTGATTGTGGCGGATGAACCTGTATCTGCCCTTGATGTTTCTATTCAGGCTCAGATTCTGAATCTGATGAAGGATCTTCAGGAAGAAATGCAGATGTCCATGATTTTTATTTCTCATAATCTTGCATCAGTACAGTATATCAGCCACAGAATTGCGGTGATGTACCTGGGAAGAATCGTAGAGATTGCAGATAGCGGAAGTTTGTATGAAAAGCCGCTGCACCCTTACACACAGGCGCTTGTAGATACGATTCCGATTCCGGTGCCGGACAGGAGCAGGAACAGGAAGCGCCTTTGCGGTGAAGTTCCAAGCCCCATTGATCTGCCATCGGGATGCGCTTTCCGTCTGCGCTGTCCCTATGCAACGGAAAAATGCAGACAGACGATTCCGGAAATGAAAGAACAGATTCCCGGACACTTTGTTGCATGTCACAAATATAATCAGGAATAGAGGAAATGCAGGATGAAACTGAATACATATTCAATTATTGCAGTTTGCAGAAAAACAGGATGTATGGGTGGTGCAGCAGCATCAAAATTCCCTGGTCTGGGAGCGTTTTCCCCATATATCCGTCTTTCTCATGGGGTGATCGCATCCCAGGGATGGGTAAATCCTTTTCTCAATGAAAATGTTATGGGAAGAATACAGCGCGGAGAAAGTGCGGAAAATGCCTTACATGGAGCGCTGCAGGAAGATGTGGGAAAAAATCTCCGTCAGATTTCTGTTGTGGATTACATGGGACGAACAGCAGCTTTTACCGGAGAGGAAAATGATCCGGTAAAACTGCACCTGCGGGGAGATGGCTATGTGATTGCCGGTAATATTCTCACAGGTGAAGATGTTCTTTATGAAATGGAAAAAGCATTTCTGAGTTCAGAGGGACCGCTTGCAGACAGGTTGATGAATGCACTTATGGCTGCTGACCGGTGCGGTGGTGACAGAAGAGGAAAGCAGGCGGCGGTGATTCGTGTTGATAAGATACAGGGATTTCCTTATATTGATTTCAGAGTGGATGATGATCCGGAAGCAGTACAGCGGTTAAATGAAATCTATCAGAAAAATAAAACACATATTTATGAGACCTATGATAATTGGGTAGAAAATGTGCGGAAAGGAATTAAAGGTTAAGGTTATGGATGTTTTGACAGAGGCAAAGGAGTGGAAGCAAAAGCTGGTGGAGCTTCGCAGATATCTTCATCAGCATCCGGAAGCAAGCATGAAGGAATTTGAAACAACTGAATTTATCCGGAGTTATCTGAGCAAGCGGAAAATTCCCTGGATTGAAGCCGGGAAAACAGGAACAGTGGCTGTTATACGCGGGCAGAATGAAAAGCCGGTAATCGGGCTTCGCGGGGATACAGACGCGCTGGAGATGGAGGAACTGAATACCTGTGAATACCGTTCTCAAAATCCGGGGGTTATGCATGCCTGCGGACATGACGGACATACGGCAGCTTTGCTTTGCGCGGCAGAATATCTGTATCAGTGCAGGGAAAATATTCCGGGAACTGTCAAACTGATTTTTCAGCCCGGAGAAGAGAATGGGCAGGGTGCCCGTTTGGTTGTGGACAGCGGAGCTGTAGATGATGTACAGGGGATTTTTGCACTCCATGTGGCAAATTCAGTGCCTATTGGAAAAGTAACCATTCGTAAGGGGGCCATGTCGGCAGCCAATGATAAATTCCGTATCTGGATTACGGGTAAGGGATGTCATGGTTCCACACCGCAGAAAGGGGCAGATGCCTTGATGGCAGGGGCCGCACTTGCTCAGACTTTGCAGACAGTGATTACCCGTGAAAGTGATCCGCTGAAGCCGACGGTAATGACTATTGGTATCCTGACCAGCGGAACAGCGTTTAATATTCTTCCGGAAAATGCTTATATGGAAGGCAGTGTACGTGTTCTGGAGGAAGAACAGAGGAAGGTGAACAGAGAGGCAATCCGGAGAATGGCGGAAAGTACGGCGGCTGCTTATCGCTGTACAGTTAAAACAGAGTTCGAATGTACAGCGAAGGTTGTTTACAACGATGAAAAACTGACAGATATCGCTGTCAGCGCAGCTGAAAAAATGCTTGGAGCTGAAAATGTTGAGGAACAGGAGCTGAGTCTGGGCGCAGAAGATTTTGGCGAATTTCTGGAAATCTGTCCGGTAACATATATGAATATCGGATCACGGAATGAGGAGCTGGGGATTACAGCTTCTCACCATCATGGAAATTTTGATATTGATGAGGACAGTCTTCCTGTCTGTATGGCAATGTACGTTCAGTTTGCTTTAGATGTATTCGGGAATTTATAAAATAATCAGGCAACGTGTGTATGACCAAATATTACATACTTGTTACAAAATATAAATAAAAGTGTTGATTTTTTTAAAATATATGTTATACTTGACCTACAAAAAGATTAAGAGGTGTATTTATGAAGAATAGAAAAGCGATTTCTTTATTGCTTGCCGGTCTTCTTACAATATCCGCAGGAAGCATGGCTTATGCGGCAGATATGGATGCAGAAATTGCAGAGGCCAAGGAAGCCAGACAGGCTGCGGAGGCGCAGCTCAGTCAGACGCAGGGCGTGATCGGTGATATGGAGGTCAAGAAACAGGAACTGGAGAATTATCTTGGGCAGCTGAATGCTCAGTATGAGGAATTGACAAACAGCGTGTCTGAACTGGGGATTAAAGCGGCAGAAAAAGAAGAAGAGCTGAAAAAGATAAAAGAGAATCTGGACAAAGCCCGTGAGACATCACAGCAGCAGTACGAGGCAATGAAGATCCGTATTGCATATATGTACGAAAAAGGCGGAGCCACAGCTCTGGAGCTTCTCCTTTCGTCAAAGGACTTTGCAGAATTTCTGAACCGTGCTGAAAATGTGATACAGATATCGGAATATGACCGTGATATGCTGGAAAAATATGAGACACTCCAGAAAGAAATCAGCGCACAGGAAGAAGCACTGGAAAAAGAAGCAGCAGAAATTGATGAACTGATGAAGGAACGTGTTGCCCGTCAGCAGGAGGTACAGGCAATGGCGGCAACCACAAGTGACAGTATTCAGAGCTATGTCGCTCAGATCAGTGCCAGTCAGGAAGAAGCGGCAGCGCTGATGACAGAAGTCAGCAATGCCAACAGCAATATCATCAGTCTGATGCAGGCCAGGGAAGAGGCGGAAGCTCAGGCTGCACAAGCACTGGCTTCGCAGGAGGAGACGGCATCTCAGGAATCCTATGGAGAAGATGCTGCATCGGAAAATGAGGAAGAAGATTATGGATATGATCCTGCGGAAGATACTACAGAATCCGGCAGCAGTGATGCCGGCTATGACGCTGCAGCAGAAGTTCCGGATGAGTCAGAAGCATCAGAGCCTGTAGTGGAAACAGAGTATCAGGATGATGCATATCAGGAAGCGGCGGAAAGTGAAGACAGCTATGAGGAGTCATATGAGGATTCCTACGAGGAATCATATGAGGAGAGTTCTTCTGATTCCGGTCAGGGAACATATCTTGGAAACTTTACCTTAACTGCTTACTGTAATTGTGCACAGTGCTGTGGTACAGCCGGTAACCTGACTGCCAGCGGAACAGTGCCGGCGGCAGGCCGTACAGTGGCCATGGCGGGAGTTCCTTTTGGAACACAGCTTCTGATTAATGGTAATGTATATACAGTAGAGGATCTGGGAACACCATACGGTCATGTGGACATTTTCTTCGACAGTCATTCTGATGCACTGGCATTTGGTCTTCAGTATGCAGATGTTTATCAGTTGTAAAACAGGTACACAGTTTTAATTAAAAAAAATCCGGCTATGCCGGATTTTTTTAGTAGTATGGTTTTACAGATAAGGTGTACCGGGGATTTCCGGATAACTGCCCATGGCGATCAGAAGCTCCAGTCCGATCTGGCGGGCCTCCAGTACTGCTTCTTTAACAGCGCTGGCATCTCCGGAAAGAGCCAGGATCACTTCGTTGGAATGGCTGGTACCTATACTGGGAGTCATATAGCGGGCGATTTTTACAGACGAAGCCTTCATGGCAGTATCCGCCATAACAAGGCCTATGGCCGCGGGAGATCCGGCCATGAATCCGAAGGCTTCTCCGGGTTCGGCTCCGAAGGCTTTCTGAAGAACAGAGCCGGCACTGGCTGAATAGGCAAACTCCAGATGGCCTGCCTGGCTGATGTAAAGCTCTCCTGCGTATTTATCAGTCAGCTCCAGTGACAGAGAAATTGCATGGCGGACATCAGAAACATCATTGCCGCCCAGTACAACATAATTCCCATGGCCGCCCCATCCTTTGGTGTCACGGGGAAAATCTATGGAAAGCACTTCTGTGTTTGTGGCTTTTACCGCATCATCAATGGCTGTGAGCTGTCCTGCTGCACCGGTACGGGAGCTGAAAAGTCCCAGAGTACGGTATCCGGTACCCACATTCATTTGCTTCAGCAGAGTCTCATCCACACCGGATATAACCAGACCGATGGTGTCCAGAACCGCGGTACCTACAAATTCTGTTCGTTTGCAGTTCATGCTTATGCTGTGTACGTCCATGAAAAATCTCCTTTGGGTAAATGTTTACTTTGAATATGTTTATTATAGCCGCTTGCAGGTGTGTTCGTCAATGAAAAGAAAATGTAAACTTAAATAAGATAAAAGGTTGACAATTTCTGCCGCCTGTGTTAGATTGGGTTCAGAAAAAAAGTGGTATCCCGCATAAGGGAGGATAAAAGGAGGAGTAAAAATGGCTACGGAAGCAGTGGTAAGAAATAAGACCCACGATATGGTATTTATTGCAGTTTTTGCAGTTTTAATGGCGATTTGCTCATGGATTTCCATTCCAATGGCAGTGCCTTTTACGCTGCAGACCTTTGGTGTGTTTGTAGCAGTGGGAATTCTGGGAGGAAAAAACGGAACACTTGCCGTGTTAATCTATATTATTCTTGGAGCAATCGGAGTTCCGGTTTTTGCAGGCTTTCAGGGCGGTATCGGTGTTCTTGCGGGCAGTACGGGAGGATATATCATTGGCTTTTTGTTTTCCGCTCTGGTGATGTGGGGAATGGAAAAAATCTTTGGCAGAAAGCCGGTGATTCAGATTCTTTCTATGGTTTTGGGACTGATTGTCTGCTATGCCATCGGAACTGCGTGGTTTATGGTAGTTTACACAAATAATTCCGGAGCAGTTGGTCTGGGTACGGTATTGGGATGGTGTGTAATCCCCTTTATCATTCCTGATCTTGTGAAAATTGCACTTGCATTTGTTCTTTCACGTAGACTGCGCAAATATGCAATGTAATACATAAAAATAAAAAGAAAAAGCCGATATACGGTCTGTGTACAACATGGAATGGTTGTATGCGGGCCGTTTTTTTGGGCAATAATATGGTAAAAATCATAAAAGTAACGGAGGAAATGTCAAATGAAGGATAAAATATTCGGCATTCTTCAGAGAGTAGGACGTTCGTTCATGCTTCCCATTGCTCTATTACCTGTGGCAGGGCTTCTTTTGGGGATAGGCAGCTCTTTTACAAATCCCACAACTATTGAAACCTACCATCTGGGAAATATTATCAGGGAAGGAGGCACCCTGTATACTGTACTTGATGTAATGAGTAAAACAGGAAGTGTGGTTTTTGATAATCTTGCTGTTTTGTTTGCAATGGGCGTGGCAATAGGAATGGCAAAGAAAGAAAAAGAAGTGGCGGCTCTTTCCGGTGCGATCGCCTATCTTATCATGAATACTGCCATAAGTACACTGATTGAGTCAAAGGGCGGGGCAGAGACTATGGCAGCAAACTCAACCACAACAGTACTGGGAATCACAACTCTGCAGATGGGGGTATTTGGCGGTATCATCGTAGGTCTCGGCGTTGCGGCTTTGCATAATCGTTTTTATAAAGTGCGCCTGCCGCAGGTGTTGTCATTTTTTGGCGGGACACGGTTTGTTCCTATTATTTCCAGTGTTGTTTATCTGATCGTGGGCCTTGTTATGTTTTATCTGTGGCCGGTGGTGCAGGGGGCTATCGCACGCCTTGGGCAGCTTGTGCTGGCATCTGGATATGCGGGAACATGGATTTACGGAATTATTGAAAGAGCACTTATACCATTCGGGCTTCATCACGTATTTTATATGCCTTTCTGGCAGACGGAGCTGGGCGGTTCAATGATAATTGACGGGACACTGGTTCAGGGTGCCCAGAACATTTTTTTCGCAGAGCTGGCATCAAAAACCACAGAACAGTTTTCTGTGGCTGCTACCAGATTTATGTCAGGAAAATTTCCATTTATGATATTTGGACTTCCGGCAGCGGCATATGCAATGTACAGGACGGCACGGTCGGAAAAGAAAATAGCGGCAGGGGGGCTTCTTCTGTCTGCGGCACTTACATCTATGATCACTGGAATCACGGAGCCGCTGGAATTTACATTTCTGTTCGTTGCACCGGTGATGTATGCAGTTCACTGCGTTCTTGCGGGCCTTTCCTATATGCTGATGCACATATTTAATGTGGGTGTGGGCATGACTTTTTCAGGGGGACTGATCGACCTGACTTTGTTTGGAATTTTACAGGGGAATGCAAAAACCCACTGGATTTGGATTGTCCTGGTGGGAGTCGTCTATGCAGTTGTATATTATTTTGTATTTTATGCAATGATAACAGGGATGAATCTGAAGACACCGGGACGGGAGGCGGATAATGAGGAAACAAAGCTTTACAGAAGAAGTGATATGGAAAAAGGAAAAATTTCAGAAGAAACAGGGGAGGATGGAGAAAGCGTAAGTGCTGTTATCATAAAAGGTCTGGGAGGAAGAGAGAATCTTTCGGATCTGGACTGCTGCGCCACGAGGCTTCGTGTAACAGTGAAAGACCCATCGAGAGTAAAGGATGAAATCCTGAAATCCAGCGGAGCGTCCGGTGTGATTCACAAAGGAAATGGTGTACAGATTATTTATGGACCCCAGGTGTCGGTTATCAAATCAAACCTTGAGGACTATCTTGATTCAGCCGTGCCGTCCGGTTCGGAGAAAAGTCCTGGGCCGGTGATACTGGGTGCTCACATGAACGGACAGGCGGTAAGGCTTGAGGATGTGGAAGATCCGGTCTTTTCTGAAAAAATTCTGGGTGACGGCATGGCTGTTGAGCCGGAGGAAGGGAAATTGTTTGCACCCTGCGACGGACGTGTGGAAATGGTGTTTGATACAAAGCATGCGATAAACATGGTATCAAAAGAGGGCGTTGAAATTTTGCTTCATATCGGAATAGATACGGTGAAACTTGGAGGAAAGTATTTTGAAGCGCATACAGAGAGCGGTCAGGAGGTAAAAAAAGGTGATCTGCTGATTTCCTTTGATATGGAGGCTGTCAGGGCAGAAGGATATAAGCTGATAACGCCGCTGATCATATGCAATTCTTCGGAATATGAAGCGATTTTACCGACAGGACATGGTCGGGTTCTGGCAGGAAGCAGCCTGATTGAAATAAATCAGTGATTAAAGGAGGAAAAAAATGAAAGCATTTTCTTATAAGATTAAAGATGAAGTGGGAATTCATGCAAGGCCGGCGGGAATGCTGGCAAAGGAGGCAAGGAAATACAAAAGCACTGTTTTGCTGAAAGCAGGAGAGAAGACGGCTGAAGCAACGAAGCTGATGGCGGTGATGGGAATGGGAGTAAAATGCGGGCAGATTGTGGAGGTGGAAATTTCAGGAGAAGATGAAGAGCTTGCATTTGATGGCTTAAAGGCGTTTTTTGAAGCAAATCTGTAAAAAAGGAAGAAATGGAAGAATGCTGAAGTTACAGGGAAAAGCAGTTTATAAAGGGATTGTGGAAGGCCCGGTGTTTGTTTTGAAAAAGAAGGATCAGCAGGTGAAACGGATCAGGATCAGGGATGCTGACGATGAAACGGTACGGTTTGAAAATGCGAAAAAGAAAGCAGGGATTCAGCTTCAGGAGCTTTATGATAAAGCGGTTAAGGAAGTGGGAGAAGCCAGCGCAGCCATATTTGAGGTGCACCAGATGATGCTGGAGGATGAGGATTTCTGTGATGCCGTATGGAATATGATCCATACGGAGCTGGTCAATGCAGAATATGCGGTGGCGGTTACAGGCGATAATTTTTCAAAAATGTTTTCCGAAATGGATGATGAATATATGAAGGCCAGGGCAGCAGATGTCAAAGACATTTCCGACAGGCTGATAAAAAACCTGGCAGGGCAGGAGAAAATGGATCTGGCTGCGCTGGAGCCCTCTGTGATCGTGGCGGAGGATTTAAGTCCCAGTGAGACTGTACAGATGGATAAAGAAAAAATCCTTGCCTTTGTGACAGTCCGTGGATCTGCAAATTCCCATACTTCTATTCTTGCACGGATGATGAATATTCCGGCTCTGGTGGGCGTGCCGGCAGATCTTGATAAGATAGAAACAGGAATGAAAGCCGTGGTAGACGGCTTTGAAGGAATGGTTGTCTTTGATCCTTCTGATGAAGTGATGGCTGCGGCGGAAGAAAAAATAAAAAAAGAGCGGGAAAAACTGGAACTTCTGAAGACGCTGAAGGGAAAAGAAAATATTACTCTGGATGGACACCGGATAAATATTTATGCCAACATTGGAAGCGTGGGGGATGTGGGATATGTTCTGGAAAATGACGGCGGAGGGATTGGGCTGTTCAGAAGTGAATTCCTTTATCTTGGAAGGGAAGACTTTCCCACAGAGGAAGAGCAGTTCCAGGCATACAGACAGGTGGTGCAGACAATGGCCGGAAAAAAGGTTATCATCCGGACACTGGACATCGGTGCAGATAAGCAGGTGGATTATTTTCATCTGGGAAAAGAGGAAAATCCGGCTCTTGGCTATCGCGCCATCCGTATCTGCCTGAAGCAGCCGGATATTTTTAAAACACAGCTTCGTGCGCTGCTTCGTGCGGCAGTATTCGGCAATCTTTCGGTTATGTATCCCATGATCACTTCTGTGGAAGAGGTAAAGCAGATTGCAGTCATTGTGGGAGAAGTAAAGGAAGAACTGGAAAGGGCACAGGTTCCCTGCATGCTTCCTGAGCAGGGGATCATGATTGAAACACCGGCAGCGGTGATGATAAGCGACGAACTGGCAGAGTTGGTGGATTTTTTCAGCATCGGTACCAATGATCTGATTCAGTACACACTTGCTGCGGACAGGCAGAATGAAAAGCTGGATGATTTTTTTGATCCCCATCACAAAGCTGTTCTGAAAATGATTCAGATGGTAATAGAAAATGCCCATAAATGCGGGAAATGGGCCGGAATCTGCGGAGAGCTGGGGGCTGATCTGGAGCTGACAGAAACCTTTGTCCGCATGGGAGTGGATGAATTGTCCGTATCTCCGTCTATGATTCTGAAGGTACGGCAGGAAGTCCGGCGGACAAGGTTTGCCGGGTGAAGGTTATTTAAAATTTTCTGTTTTTGTGAAAAAGATGGGAGACACGAAGACAGGTTCCTGTCTCTGTGTCTCCCACCGAAAGTTGTTAAATACGGTTTTTCTTTTTGATTCGATGGTTAAGAATCCCGCCGCCAACGATGATCACAAAAGCAATAATAAGGACGCGTTTCGCAGCTTCCTGAGGCATCTGGCTCTTATCACCGATGGATTCAGAATATAAAGTGAGAGCATAGGTGACTTCGTGGGGAGAGCCCATGGCAGTGGTGTCGGCGATTACAGTCATCGGTTCATCCATGGCAGTAATGGGAATCACAAAAACAGAATTGCCTTCTTCATTTTGAGGAAGGTATTTTTCTGTACCCACGATCATGTAATCGTAATTACTGCTGCTCCATTCCAGCCTTACTGTCCCCTGTTTGTCTTTAACAGTGAGCAGAGCCGGGGAGGATACATATGCTTTGCCGCTGCCTCCGGCCAGATCAACGCTGATGGCATATTCGCCGTTTTCCATATCAATGGTTACGGGATCTGCGGGAAGTGCTGCCGGTGTATCTTTTGTTTCTTCACTGTCCTGATTTTCATAAGCTGCAAGAGCCGATTCGATTAGATCATAATCGGGAAGTGCGATCAGCAGAGCATCCTCCGGCAGAGAGGACGCATCAAACAAAAGAGAAAAATCTCCCCAGACTTCTGTGGCTCCCTCAATGTCATCAGAGGAGATGGTTTTGTTGAGGGCTTCCAAAGGCAGCATATGTTCCTGCCCCTCCAGATCAATGTAAGCTGTGATGGAGTCATCTTCTACAGTAATTCTGGCATCTGCTCCGGAAAAAATTTCGGAGTCGGACAGAATTTCTATGGGATAACTGCCCTCTTTGATGTCACGGGCATAAATGGGCAGCATGCCGTATTTTTCTATGGATTGAGAATCGGCCATGGCAGTGAGCGGAGAAAGCAGGGAAGCTCCCAGCGCGGCTGCCAGAAATATTTTTGATATTTGCATGATATTGTCACCTGTTTTTGTTATTAGAGTACTGATTAAGAATCAGGTACGCTTGTTGCGCATCCATGCGGAGCGTATAATATTTCAGAAGGGGATTGTCACCCGCTTCTGAAATATTATACCAGAAATATGCGAAGCAGCCAATTAAAATATGCATCAGTAATAATAAAAGGCAGAACAGAAGTGGTGTTGTCCTGCCTTTTATTCATCTTCGGTTTCATCATCGATAGAATAATTGTTTAATTCCGGAAAATTATGCTCTTTCAGATTTTGCAGAAGTAATAACAAAGCCTCTGGAGTTGTTGGCTTTTTTTACTGTAAAGTAGTGGGTGGCATATAAAGATCCACGGGAACCATTTATGGTAAAGTTATATTCTTTTACTATGATGGTAGCACCTTTTGTGGTCGGAAGGGCCTTATAAAAACAGAGATCCGTATTAATCTGCCACCATAAGCGTTCGATTACATAATTACCGTTTCTCACCGGAAGATTTACGCTGCTGACTCTGACTCCGAAAGTATTGTACACATAGTTATGGATGACATTTCTTGGAACCAGAGTGTTCATAGAATTATCCTGTGGATAGCTTCTGTGAGATTCATATTCTCTTCGAATATAGTAGGGAAGAGCTTTTTTTAGCTGTGGTGTACTGCGGAAAGAAAGATATCCGGTATCGTTTCCATAAGACATGCGCTCGAACCACTCGCGAATACTTTTTTTCTTGAAAATATTCATGTTTATTTTGGGATTGGAAACAGTTACTTTACAGGTGTATTTTTTTGATCCCACTTTAGCGGTGATTTTTGCACTGCCTTTTTTACGTCCGGTGATTTTTACTGTTGTAGAATTAACCCGGCTGATGGTAACGTTGGTATTGCTTCGGGTAAAGGTTACTTTTTTAGTACAGTTTTTTAATTTCAGATTGCAGCTTTGTCCTACTACGATGCTTAATGTTTTGGCAGAGAGAGCAGGAGAAGCGGCTTTGGCAGTTACCATACTAATTCCTGCAGGATCAGCAATACCCATAGTAACGATGAGCATTAACGTGAGCAGCTTTAAAAGCCAGTTCTTTTTTCTTTTCATATTAATCCTCCTTTAAATAAAATATTATAATAGTATTGTATATTTTGGGATGTTTTTAGTCAATTTTTTCTGTATAAAATCTTATTTTTTTTGATGTCATCACTGTTCATAGAGCATCAGATCTTCCAGAAATGTCGTTCAGATAAAGATGCATATTTAAGCAGTTACGGTTCAGACAGGGAAAACAGGTGAAATAACCGTTGTACAAGCTCTCCAGTAGTTTATTAAGACTTTTGATAATCTAATCATTCCTTAGAATTGACCCTTATAACAGTTTATTATATAATATTTCAGAAGGAGTCCCACGCTTCAGGCATGCAGAGCCTGAGTGGGGGAGTAAGCCGTTGGTTTCAGAAGCGGGCGACAATCGCCTTCTGATATAGGATCATCTGTAAGGGAGGAATAATATGAAAAGGATTAAAAAATATCATTTGCTGGCAGTTGTATCTTTTATAATAATCTGCTTTGCGCCCTTCAAGGCAAATGCCGGTGAAAACGACATCAGCTCATCGTCTAAAATTTACAATGTCTTACAATACGGTGCAGATAATTCAGGAAAAACAAGCAGCGACGCGGGAGTGACTGAAGCTTTGACGGCAGCCAGAAATGATATCAGAAGGAATCAGCTTGACGGGAAAAGGGATGCTGTGATTTACTTTCCGAACGGAACGTACAAGCTCAGTACTTCCATAAGGCTGTATGAAAAAATGACCATCGTAGCTCAGAAAAATGCTGTGATAAATTTTTCCGGTACTCAGGGAATTATCATGTATACGATTCCTTCCTGCAGCATCACAGGCGGTACATGGAGGGGAAACAGTAAGACTGTAGTGATCGGCGGAACCAGGGTTGACAATATCACAATCAAAGATTTGAAGATCACAGGTGGTCGTACAGGAATTCAGTTTTATTCCAGTAAAGTTACGGTCAAAAATGTTTCTGTTACCAACTGCAAAAGTATGGGAATGAATTTTTCCAAGAAAACAACTGCCACTGTAACCAATTGTAAAGTAAATAAGAATGGCTCCGGTTACCCGAAAAAAGGATATACCGGGCATGGCATCAGTGTGTTCGATAACTCGACCGTTAAGGTATCCGATACACAGTTAAATGATAACAGAGAATGTGGTCTGGCTGTGAACACCGGAAAAATAACCATGAATAACTGTCATATGTATCGAAACGGCCGACATGGCCTGGACACTTCCAACAAATGTAATGTTTATCTGAAAGACTGTGATATTTATAAAAATGGTTTTCTGGATAATCTGGATGGTATGATTTTAAAACACGGAAGTACGGGTAAGATTATCAACTGTAAATTCCGTTCTAATGCAGCCAGTGGTCTTCTGATCAATCACGGAAATACAAATGCTTATATAAAGGGCTGTACTTTCACCGGAAACGTTCAGCACAATATATACAGTGAAAATCTGCAAACCGGCACTGTAAAAATGACTGTAGAAAACTGTAAATTCTACAAATGTAAAAAATCATACTCTTTCATGGTAAATGTTTCCAGAAAATCAGGATACAAACTGAAATTAAAAGGAAACAAACACAATAGTCTGACCCCTAGATATGTATATGTAGTAAACGGTAAATGGACGTTCGTCAAATAATTGTGCTTATAAAGAGCGGGGAGGGCTTACAAATGATAAAGAAAACAAAACGTATTCTGGCGGCGCTGATGACGGTTATTCTTATTGCAGCTTCCGGTGTGATCCCGGTTTTTGCGGACACTCTGACAGTGAACGTCAGAGGAAAATACGGACAGACGGAGGCCAGGAGTATGCTAAGCGGCGTCAATCAGTTCCGTACAGGCAGTGAGGCATGGGTATGGAATCCGGATAATACTACGAGAACGGTGTATGATGATCTGGAACCACTGGCATATGATTATCAGCTGGAACGGACGGCTATGCAGCGTGCCATGGAAATTGCCCTGTCCTTCAGCCATACCCGCCCCAGCGGTCAGAGCTGCTTTACAGCGTATTATGATGACAATAATGGGATAAGGGGAGAAAATATTGCAGCCGGATCGTCTGTATACGCCACAGCAGAAAGTGTACTGGAAGGCTGGAAAGAAACCAATTATCCTTATGAAGGCCAGGGGCACAGAAGATCCATGCTGAGTCCGGGCTTTACTGCAGTGGGAATCGGGCATGTGTATTATAACGGTTATCATTACTGGGTACAGGAATTCAGCTCCCAAAAGAGCGGCAAATCAAAAACTGCTGCGGCAAATGATACCAGAACTGTTGCAGTGGAAGTGAATACCTCTTATATCAGCAGTATTTCCCTTAAGGCAGATCAAAGCAGCTATACCATCGGTCAGGGAAAGATAGCAGCTCTTCCGACTGTGAAGGCACAGATCCATGTGATGGATGAATGGCCGGGATATACGGCATCGCCGGTGGAGGCAGAACTGAACTGGAAGGTTTCCGACACATCCATAGCTGTGATCTCCGGCGGCAGTTTAAAAGGAGTCAAGGGTGGAAGCACCACGCTAACAGGAACGGCTCTGGGAAAAAGAATTACCATTCCCGTAAAGGTTATTGCTGCGCCGAAGGCACCAAAACTGAAAAAGCTTTCTGATGTGAATAAAAAATATCTTAAGCTTACCTGGTCTGCTGTTTCCGGGGCAGACGGATATATCGTATACCGTGTAGTGGATGGAAAGTGGAAAAAACTGAAAACAGTAGCCGGTGCAGCTTCCACATCTTATATTGATAAAACGGTTAAGACTGGTGTGAAGTATAAATATACAGTCTGCGCTTATAAAAAAGTGAACGGTTCCATTCTGAAAAGTACCTATCAGAAATCGGGAATCAGCCGGATTGCCGGACTTTCTCTTTTGAAGCTGAATAAAACCAGAGCAGTATTGAATGTGGGAAAATCCTGTACGCTGAAGCTGAAAGGCACCAGCCTGAAGCCGGTGTGGAAAACAGGAAACAGTGCTGTTGCGGTTGTTTCCCAGTCTGGTAAGGTAACTGCAAAAAAAGCAGGCACTACAACGGTTACAGCTAGGCTGGGAGGCAAAAAATATATCTGCAGACTGACTGTAAAATAACGAGACATTAAGATAAGGAGCTATGCTTCCAGATGATTGAAATTAAGAAACTGACAAAAAAATTTGACAACTTTACAGCTGTGGACGAGCTGGATCTGAAAATAGAAACCGGGGAGTTTTTCGGGCTTCTGGGACCTAACGGAGCCGGAAAGACAACCACCATCAGCATGCTCTCCACGCTGCTTTTGCCCACCTCCGGGGAAATTTTTATTGACGGGCAGCTTCTTTCCCGAAAAAGGACTGACTTAAAGAGAAAGATCAGCGTGATCACCCAGGAATACTCCATGCGCCAGGATATGAATATGGATGAGATTATGGAATATCAGGGAAGACTGTATTTTATGCCTCTGAAGCAGATCAGAGAAAGAACGGAGGAGCTTCTGGAATTCTGTGATCTTATTGAATATCGTAAGCGCAGCGTGCGAAAGCTTTCCGGCGGAATGAAGCGTAAGCTGATGGTCTGCCGGGCGCTTCTAACGGAGCCGGAAATTCTTCTGCTGGATGAACCTACGGCGGGAATGGATGCTTTGTCCCGGAGGCAGATGTGGAATCTTTTGCGCCGACTGAATGAAAAAAATCTGACTATTCTTCTGACTACGCACTATATTGAAGAAGCACAGTCGCTCTGTGGGCGTGTTGCTCTTATGAATGGGGGCAGACTGAAGGAAATTGATACACCTGTCGGTCTGATCGATAAGGTAGGTGCCTATGCGGTGGATCAGATAACAGAGGAAGGTGTGACGAGTCGTTATTTTCATGACCGTAGCGAAGCCATTGCCTGGCTGGGCAGTATTTCCGGGAAGACCACTCTTCGGGACACTACACTGGAAGATGTATTTTTGGAATATGCAGGACGTAAGCTTGATGACGGGGCTGCAAAAAAAAGACGGAGATAGCTATGGGAATTATTACGATTATCTGGGAAAAATGGACAGAATTTAAAAGAGATTTTTATAAGATTACGCTGGCTGCCATGGTGGCACCGCTGATGTATCTCATTGTTTTCGGCTTTGGAGTGCAGACAATGTCCCATGGGGAGCCTTATCTGAATTTCCTTATTCCGGGTGTGGTGGCAATGACTACTATGAATGGCAGTTTTAATGCGATTGCACAGAATCTGAATGTGCAGAGGCTGTATGAGAAGGCTTTTGATCAGATACTGATTTCCCCCACTCCGTTGTGGCAGTTTATTGTAGGACAGATTATTGGGGGAAGTCTCAGAGGCCTTTATGCGGGATGTGTGATACTGCTTCTTACCATGCCCCTTGGAACAGGGCTGGTTTTTAACGGGATTTCATTTTTGGTGATGCTTTTAAACGGGGCAGTATATTCTGCCATT
>JAXFBD010000043.1:0-17367 GCA_034118545.1 Blautia sp. | reverse complement strand
GAGCCTGGAATAAAAAAAGATTTTCCTTTAATGCGTCTGTTTATACTCAGGAAGAGCTGACGCAAAAGAAACATAATTACGAATTGATTCCTTGTGGAAGCACGGTATTGAATCTTGATTTCAGGCAGGATGGAATCGGATCTAACAGTTGTGGGCCCAAATTGCAGGAAAAATACCGGTTGGCTGAAAAAGATTTCACGTTTACATTGCAGTTCCAATTTATAAGGAAAAGGGAAGATGGCTGCGCTTAAGAAAAATGCTGAATTTATTTTATATCAGATTCCCAATGGAGAGGATGTACTGGCATTGCTGGGAAGCTCATGGATCAAACAGTATGGTATTGACAGTAAGGGACAGGTAATTGAAAAAAAGCATTTTCATAATTTACTGGAAATAGGCATCTGCAGATGGGGGCAGGGTACAATAGTTGTCAATAATGAATCAAGGATATATTCAGAAGGAACTGTATCAATAATTCCCAAAAATATTCCGCATAGTATAGTAAATCAGCCGGGAGAGAAAAGCTTCTGGGAATATATTTATTTCAATCCGGCGGTTTTTCTCCAATCCCGGTGTGGATTTGGAAAAAGAGAAGTTGACAGATATGTGGGGAAGATTGAAAGCAGGCCTGCTGTCAGACAAAAGGATGAAATCATACTGTTTTCAAGAGAACTTGACTGTCTGATGGATCAGATTCGAATGCAGGATTATGAATACAGGAATTGTGTAAAAGGACTTTTGTATACACTTCTTATGGAAATTATTAAGATTAATCATGAAAATTCCTGTCAGACGCAGTCTGTGCCCAATACAAAGCAGAGAAAAATAGAAAAAATCGAACTTGCTCTTGAGTTTATAGAGGAACATTATACGGAAGATATTAATGCCTCTGATATTGCGGAAGCAGCATTTATCAGCGGAAGCTATCTTAGCAGGATTTTTGCGGAGAATTATAATATGTCTCCTATGCAGTATGTTAATTTTTTAAGAATTGATACGGCATGCACATTATTGAGCAAGAAGGATTTGAATATCAGTGAAGCTGCGGGAAAAGTAGGATTTGATAATATGTCAACCTTTATTAAGAACTTCAAAAAATTTGTTGGAAAAACGCCGAAACAGTGGCAGAAGGAAGCGGTAAAAAGCGATGACTGGAATGTTTCCTGTAGAGTACTTGCGCAAAAAAGAAATTAGTATTTTTGCGCAAGTATGCAAATACTGTTTTTTTGTGGCGAAAATCATAACTATTAAACAGGGATTTGGATATAATTAATATTTATAAGCGAGTTTTGTGTGTGGAATTGTATAAAATACACAAAAACGTAAAGGCGAGTGAACCAAATAGTTGTGGAGAATAAAATTAGGGAGGAAAAAAATGAAGAGCAAAACATTATCATTACTTATGGCAGCAGTGCTGGGTGTTTCTGTGTTGGCGGGCTGTGGAACCGGATCAGATGATAAAAAGAATGCGGAAGGCGGAAAAGGAGATGAAAACACTCTGACTGTCTGGGCATGGGATTCTCAGTTTAACCTTTATGCAATGGAAGAAGCTCAGAAAATATACCAGAAGGATCATCCTGATTTTAAGTTGAATTTGATTGAGGTGACCTGGGATGATATGCAGACAAAACTGGGAACAATCGTCGGTTCAGGTGATTATTCACAGCTTCCGGACATCTGCCTGATGCAGGATTATGCGTATCAGAAGTATGTGACCACCTATGAGGATCTGTTTCAGGATATTACAGATACTGGAATTGATTTCTCTCAGTTTGCAGAAGGGAAGCTGTCTGCTTCTATGGTTGAGGGAAGAAATTATGGTGTCCCTTTTGATAATGGGGCTGATGTTGCCATATACAGAACAGATATACTTGAAGAGGCGGGATATACACTTGAGGATCTGACGGATATCGACTGGAATGAGTTTATTGCCATTGGCAAAGATGTCTACGAAAAAACGGGATATTCTTTACTTTCTGTACAGACAGGAAGCTCTGACATGGTTTATCAGATGCTTCAGTCTGCAGGAAAGGGAACCTGGAATGAGGATGGATCACCCAATATTGCAGGGAATCAGTATATAAAGCAGTGTCTTGAAATTTATAAAGAAATGTTTGATACCCATGTAATGGAAGTCGTCAACAGTTGGGATGAATATGTTGCAACTTTTACCAGCGGAAAAACAGCCGGTGTTATTAATGGCTGCTGGATCATGGCGCAGCTGCAGTCTGCTGAGGACCTTTCCGGTTTGTGGGGAATTACCAATATACCCTCATTGCCAGATACAGATGGTGCGACAAATTATACCAGCCAGGGAGGTTCCACCTGGGCTATTACTTCTAATTGCTCTGACACAGCACTGGCATCTGATTTTATGGGAAGTACATTCGCAGGCAGCATCGAGCTTTATGATACAATTTTGCCGGGTGCGGGAGCGCTGGCAACATGGCTTCCGGCAGGTAAGAGTGAAGTATACTCAGAACCCCAGGAGTATTATGGAGGTCAGGTTGTGTATGAAATGATTTCAGATTTTGCATCAAAAGTGCCGACGGTAAATCTTGGAGTTTATTATACAGAGGCAAATACTGCGCTGGCAACGGTAGTTGGTAATGTACTGGGAGGAGCAGACGTAGATTCTGAACTGGAAACTGCTCAGAAAACAGTAGAGTTCAATATGCGACAGGAATAATGGCTGGCCGGACAGGGCTGACAAAGGTTGGTGGATTATGAAGAAAAAAGGATTAAGCATGAGGCAGAAACAAAATGTAACCGGTTGGGTATTTCTGATACCAGCTATTATTCTGATTTGCGGTTTTAGTTTATACCCTACATTAAGCGCTTTTCTCACATCACTGAAAACAGGTACTGGTACGAAACTGACATTTGCCGGGCTGACAAATTATATACGGGCTTTCCAGGATGATGTTTTTGTACAGTCCATAAAGAACTGCTGCTTTTATCTGATTATTCAGGTTCCGATCATGCTGGTTATGGCATTGATACTGGCATCCATTTTAAACAATAAAAATCTTAAATTCCGGGGGGTTTTCAGAACGGCAATTTTTCTTCCCTGTGCTACTTCACTGGTTGCCTATGCGATTATATTCCGTTCTCTGTTTGCAACAGATGGATTTATTAATAATCTTCTTCTGAGAACAGGAATCATCAACGAGGCATATAATTTTCTGGCAAATCCTACCAGTGCAAAAATTGTAATTATTATTGCACTGGTGTGGAGATGGACCGGATACAATATGGTGTTCTATCTGGCTGGATTGCAGAATATTGAATATTCTGTATATGAGGCTGCCAAAATTGATGGAGCATCTCCTCTCCAGACATTTTTCAGAATCACTGTTCCGTTACTAAAGCCTACGATTCTGATGACGGCAATTATGTCAACGAATGGAACACTGCAGTTGTTTGACGAATCAATGAATCTGACAAATGGCGGACCCGGAAATGCATCAATTACCATGTCTCATTATATTTATAATATGGCATTTAAGGGAGTACCGAATTTTGGATATACATCAGCCATGTCATTTATTATTCTGATCATGGTTGCGATCCTGGCATTTATACAGATGAAAGCAGGTGATAGTAATGAGCAGTAAACCGAAACAGATACTGACATATGTATTTCTGATCGTGGTTTCCATCATATCGATATTTCCTATTATCTGGATGGTAATTGCGGCAACCAACAAAAGTGTGGATGTAATTGCGGGAAAGCTTACTTTGGGAACAAATCTTTTGGAAAACTACAGAAATCTGGTCTCTCAGCAGCCTTTATGGGGAAACTTCTGGAATTCCTGTAAATATACCATTTGTGTTACAGTAGCCGCACTGATCGTCAGCTCGCTGGCCGGTTATTCATTTGAGATTTACAGGGAAAAGGCAAAGGAAAAGATATATGTGGTTGTTCTGATGTCCATGATGATCCCTTTTGTTGCTTTGATGGTTCCGTTATTCAGGATGTATTCCAAACTGGGGCTTTTAAACAGTGTCGTAGGTTTTATGCTTCCTTCCCTGGCAACACCTCTTTTGATTATGATGTTTCGGACAAATGCTAAGGCATTCCCCATAGATATTATCGAGGCTGCCAGAATCGACGGGCTTTCCGAATTTGGAATTTTTCTCAGAATGTATATACCAAGTATGAAAGCAATTTTTGCAGCAGCAGGTGTAGTTACATTTATGAATTCCTGGAACAATTATCTGTGGGCAAAAGTAATCATGTCTGATAATACCACACAGACAATGCCCATGCTGATTTCCAACCTGACATCTGGTTACAAAACAGATTACGGGATGCTGATGCTTGCCGTACTGATTACCACGATTCCCACTGCTATTGTTTTCTTTGCATTGCAGAAGTATTTTGTGGAAGGTATTACCGGTTCGGTTAAATAAAATTCCGGAATACAAGAAATGTACAAAAAGGTCAATATCAGCAAAATAGCCAGTGATCTGGGCATATCCGTGTCTACTGTATCAAGAGCCCTGTCTGGAAAAGGAAGAGTTTCTGAAATTACCAGAAAAAGAATAGAAGAATATCTCGCTGAGAAGGAGCTTGTTCCGAATATAAGAGAGAAGAAATATACAGATACAGTTACAAAAGTAATTTCTGTAGTAATACCAGAGAAAGAATATTTTGTAAAAATGCTGTTCTTTTATAATATATTTTTCAGTGTGTATGATTATTTTTCCATAAGAGGATATCAGGTTCAGATGATTAAAGTGGTCCATACGGATATTTCAGATCTGGTGAAAGCCGTTGAAACCCATGCCATGGATGGGGTAATTCTGGCAAAGTTTTCGGGAAGAGACAGGGCGGTGAACTATCTGAAAGAAAAGGGAGTCCCTTTTGTTGTACTGGAATCATATGAGGATTCTTCCATATTGCAGGTGGATGTGGATTATGAGAATGCAAGCAATGAGATTACAAATGCACTGATAAGTAAAGGCTTTCACAGGCTGGCTGTTATGTGTGATAACCGGGATAATCCGGTAAATGAAAGAAAACTGAAAGGTATTCTCAGTGCCCATGTACAAAACTACATGGTTCTGGATCGCAATTTTATCTTTTACGATACAGAATTTGAAAATGTGGCGGAAATGGTTATAAAGCAGGTTACGAATGCAAAAATGGACTGCATTTTATGTATGGATGATTACATATGCATGGTTATCCTGAAGGTGCTGAAAAAAATGAAGATGGATGTTCCTGGAGATATTCGGATTGCCTCCTTGCAGGGCAGTGCACTGCTGCAGGAATGGTATCCGTCTGTAAGCTGCATATTTTTTAATGTGGAGCAGATGGGAAAGGAAGCAAGCAGAATGCTGTATGCCTGTCTGACAGAACATAAATTTCTTCCCAGAATGGTACTTGGCTACGAGCTGCGAATGAGGGATTCTACAAATTAAACACAGTTATATATAAAAAAACTTCCTATTGTCGGGATTATTCCAACGATGGGAAGTTTTTTGGCAGTAACCTTATATTCCGGCAGAGTCTTCTGCTTTCATTCCACGATACCCAATCAGTATAGCCCATACATAGGCACATGTTTTGTGGATCATCAGCATACCAATTGCGGGTATGGTATCCGCAAATAATACCACGGAAATATAACAGGCGAAGCTGATTACGATTGCCAGCCACAGGAAACGGAAGGACTTATCCGGAGTTTCTGTTTGGCCTTTTAGATGATGACTTCCATTAGTAAAAATTTCACTTTACAGCACTTTACGCAGTTTTCCATTGGGTGTAAGATATATCAAAAAACAAGGAGAAAACAAAGATGAGTAAAATGCTTGCAGTGGTTTTTTCGGGTATCGGATATCATGGGGATAAGCCGTTATTATATTACAGCAGCAGGCTGGCGCGAAAGTATGGATATGAAGTAAAATGTGCGGAATACGGACCACTTCCCTCCGGAGTAAAAGGTGATGCAAAAAAAATGTACAATGCTTATGAGCTTGCTTTAGAGAGTGTATCGAGACAGTTTAGAGAAGTGGATTTTTCTTCTTATCGCCGTGTATTATTTTTGTCGAAAAGCATGGGAACAGCAGTGGCAGCAACCTTCGATGCGAAAAATAAAATTGGTGCAGGACATGTGTTTTATACTCCGGTGGAGGCATCTTTTCGGGATATGGGCTCCAGGGGCATTGTTTTCCACGGAACAGCAGATGACTGGGCAGAGACAGATGCGATCAGAAGAGAATGTGAAAAGAGGGGGCTGCCACTGTTTCTGACGAAAAATGCAAATCACTCAATGGAAACGGGAGATGTATTGAGGGATCTGGAGATAATGAGAGAGATCATGCAGGAAACAGAAGGGTATATAGAAAGATTTACAGAGGAGCAGACAAAAATTTAATATCTGAAAATATTGCACTGATTTCAATACTCGCTGCATTGTTTGGGACATGTCTTTGTGATATAATTACCTTATCACAAAGTGTATAGGAGGGAAAATAATGTCGGTATATACCGAGTTGGCGAATTATATTGATACGATAAGTGTTATAAACACTCACTGCCATAAGCTTCCGCAGGAAAAAGGATTTCCCCAGGGCCTGAAAGAGTTGGTGGAACATACATATTTGGGGTGGTGCCACAGAGAATGGGATGGCAGTAAAGAGGCAGCGGAACATTTTTTCAAAGGTTTAAAGCATAATACTTATTTTCGATGGATTGAAAAAAGTCTCCAGAAGCTGCTGCAGACAGATCAGAGGCTGAACGTAAATACGTATCAGTGGTTTGATGAGAAAATTAAAGAATTTTCTGCAAGCCTGAAATGCGATGATACTTTTTTGCGGGAAGTATGTCACTATGACAAAATCGTGCTGGATGGGTATTGGAATCCGGGAACAAATTTAGGTAATCCGGATTTATATACTCCGACTTTCCGAATTAACATGTTTTTGTTCGGTTATCAGAAAGATGTGATAGATGATAACGGGAATAATCCGTTTTTGGTATATGGATGGCCGGAAGATATGGATTTTGATACTTATCTTTTAAAGATCGAAGAAAAAATTGTTGAGAAGACAAAAGCAGGATGCGTTTCGCTGAAATCATCACTTCCGTATGACCGATCCATACATTTTGTTGAACGATCATATGAAGAGGCAAAAAAAGGTTATCATAATCCCAATGCTACCAGGGAAGATATCGTGGCATTTCAGGATTATATTTATTATTATATCTGTAGAATTGCAGCAAAATATGACATACCGTTTCAGAATCATACCGGGCTTGGCAATCTGGAAGGGAGTAATGCAATGCTTCTGAGAGAAGCTATTGCAAAAAATCCAAAAACAAGATTTATATTATTTCATGGAAGTTTTCCATGGACAGATGATGCATTGGCACTTATTCACAATTATGCGAATGTATTTGCAGATATTTGCTGGATGCCAAGCCTTTCCACAACCACTGCCGTGTATTTCCTGAAACAATTAATTGAAACAGGAAAATCGGATTGTATCACCTGGGGATGCGATTCATGGACGGTGATTGAAAGCTATGCATCTTATCTGGCCGGGCGCCATGTTGTTGCAAAAGCTTTAGCGGAATTGGCGGAGGATGACTTTATAACTTTGGAAGAAGGAAAAGAATTAGCTGAAGCAATATTCCGGAATAATGCAAAAAGAATATATGGTGTGTAGCGGAAGTTCCGAAAATTGTTGAGAGGGAAGTCCTGTCAGCAGTCTTGAATTTAGGGAACAATAATAGTATAATTATATTAATACTGGTTAAACAATTTATTAAGGAGGAAACTACTATGGTTACCTGGAACAACTTGGATACCCTTGCTTCTTTTCAGGCTCTTTCTAAAACAGATCGGGTAGATCTCGCAGACGTGATGTCAGGTGAGAATGGTGCAGAACGTGTGAAAAAATACAGCGTTCCCATGGCAGCAGGTCTTGCATATAATTACGCAGCAAAGCAGGTAGATGATAATGTGCTGGAAGCTCTTGTGAAACTGGCAGAAGAGGCACAGCTTGCAGAGAAATTCAAAGCTCTTTATAACGGTGAAGTGATCAACACCGGAGAGAAACGTCTTGTTCTTCATCATATGACCCGTGGCCAGCTGGGAGATGCAGTTGTGGCTGACGATGTGGATAAACGTGCTTTCTATGTGGCACAGCAGGAAAAGATCGCAGAATTTGCAAATAAAGTTCATGCCGGAGAGATCACAAACGCAGCAGGAGAGAAATTTACAACTGTTGTTCAAATCGGTATCGGCGGAAGTGACCTCGGCCCTCGTGCTATGTATCTTGCACTTGAAAACTGGGCAAAGAAAAACGGCACATTTAAGATGGAAGCAAAATTCATCAGCAATGTTGACCCGGATGATGCAGCTGGTGTGCTGAGCACTGTTGACGTTGCACATGCTATTTTCGTACTTGTTTCCAAATCAGGAACAACTCTTGAGACTCTGACAAACGAGTCCTTTGTTAAGGATGCCCTTGCAAATGCAGGTCTTGACGCATCGAAACATATGATTGCGGTTACAAGTGAGACATCTCCTCTGGCAAAGAGCGATGATTATCTGGCAGCCTTCTTTATGGACGACTATATTGGCGGACGTTTTTCTTCTACCTCTGCAGTTGGCGGTGCTGTATTATCCCTTGCCTTCGGACCGGAAGTATTTGCACAGTTCCTGGAAGGTGCGGCAGAAGAAGACAAGCTTGCAGCCAAAGAAGATGTATTAGAAAATCCGGATATGCTGGATGCTCTGATTGGTGTTTATGAGCGCAATGTACTTGGATACCCGGCAACAACTGTTCTTCCGTATTCTCAGGCACTGAGCCGTTTCCCGGCACATCTTCAGCAGGCAGATATGGAATCCAACGGTAAATCTGTGAACCGTTTTGGTGAACCGGTGAACTATCCTACAGGTCCTGTTCTTTTTGGCGAACCCGGAACAAACGGACAGCATTCCTTCTATCAGCTCCTTCATCAGGGAACTGATATTGTGCCGCTTCAGTTTGTAGGCTTTAAAAACAGCCAGATCGGTACAGATGTTGTAATTCAGGGCAGCACAAGCCAGCAGAAGCTTTGTGCAAACGTTGCAGCACAGATCGTGGCTTTTGCATGCGGCAAAGCTGATGAGAACCGCAATAAGAACTTTGAGGGCGGACGTCCATCCAGCATTATTGTTGGTGAGCAGCTTGATCCAAAAGCTCTGGGAGCACTCCTTGCACACTTTGAGAATAAGATCATGTTCCAGGGATTTGTATGGAATGTTAACAGCTTTGACCAGGAAGGCGTACAGCTTGGAAAAGTTCTTGCTAAGAAAGTACTTGCCCATGAAACAGATGGCGCTCTGAAAGAATACAGTGATCTTCTGAATATCTGATACCATATTATAATTAAGCAGCAATAAATAATACAGGCCGGCAGAGGTTAGTTTCTGCCGGCCTCGTCTGTTTATGGCGCCGAGTTTGTCAGGAAAGAAATTGCAAATTGATTAAAAAAATTACTTACGAAGGAAAAAAATAAATGGTAAAATGGTATGGAGGACCGAATGCATACATTGGTAATTTACATGAAACGCACAGCTGCTTCATTCAAATTCGCTGAATGTTGCAGCTTTTTATTTGTCTGGTGCTGTTATTCTGGAAAGGAGAAAGATCGTGCATGTATAAAAAGGGAAGCTATATCATAAAAAATTTAAATGGTGTGTGTAAGGTTGAGGATATTGTTCAGCTGGAAGGGGCAGGCATGGACAAAAATAAAAAGTATTATTATCTGCGTCCGGTAAATGAACATTCCGGAAAACTTTATGTATCAGTAGATAATGCTGAAAATCTCACACGAAGAGTTATGACAGAAGAAGAGGTATGGCAGCTGATCGATCAGATTCCGGAGATAGAGGAAATATGGATCGATAATGAAAAACAGAGAGAGCTGAGGTATAAGGAGGCAATAAAAAGCCGTGATCCCAGAATGCTTGTGGGAATCATTAAGATGCTGTATCTGCGCAGAAAAAAGCGAATGGAGCAGGGAAAGAAAAGCACATCGACAGATGAGAAATATTTCAAAATGGCAGAAGATATCCTGTATTCAGAAATAGGGTTTGTTCTTGGAAAGGAAAAGAAAGAGGTCGGGGAACTGATCACGGAGTTTATTAATAAAAAAGCTATGGAAGGGCAGGTATAGAGAAGGGAAAAACATACAGGATTGACTCCCCTGGTGCATTTTGCTAAAATAAAAAATAAGCTGTTAGTGGCAATGTGGAGGGCCTGTTGTATGCGCGTGACTGAAAAAATCGTACGTCCTTTAACGGAAGTGAAATATTTAAATGCGGATAATGTGGACCGGTATCGGTGCATTATGCGCATTTTTTATGAGAATTATGAAAAGCTGAAATACTGGATGTATCAGGAGGAAATTTACAGGGAGATGATCCGGGATCCGTATTTTGCAGAGTATCGTATGGAGCAGTGCCAGCAGGATCTGTCTGCGCTGGTGGAATGGAAAAACCTGATTACCATTCAGGACACCAGAAAAGTATCCTCCATTGAAGAGTTTAAAAACAAAAAATTTCGATATCAGATGTCGGAATACAGTGTGGAAATCGAACGGCTTGTATTACGGCTGGAGAATCTTTTTATTGAAGGCGCGTCTCTGGAACCGACGCTTCTGGAACGTATACGGCGAAGTGTTGAGCGGTTTGGGGAAATATATAAGGAAGATATAAATACAGTTTATACATGGTGGCAGGACTTAAATACAGATTTTATCCGCCTGAATCAGAATTATCAGGATTATATCCGGGATCTGAACAGCGTAAAAGCAGAAGAGATGATGCGGACGAAGGAGTTCCTGGTATTTAAAGACAAGCTGGTGGAATATTTAAGGAATTTTATCAGAGGATTGCAGAGAAATGTGGGAATAATAGAAGAAATTCTCAGAAATATTGAACCTGAGCTTTTAGAACGGGTGCTGGAAAAGGTAATTCAGTATGAAATGTCCATTCCAAGGATGGATGTGGAAGTATCCCGGGAACTGATTGAAGAGAAAACAAAAGGCCGCTATCAGAGCATTTATAACTGGTTTGTGGCGGAAAACGGGCAGGAGAATGAAGCAGGAAAACTGTTTGATGCAACCAATGAGATCATCCGCAGGATTACCCGTTATGCGTCACAGATCAGTGAAAAAAATGCGCTGGGTGCAAACCGCAGGGAGGAATATCGTAAGGTGGCAGAAATGTTTCTGAGATGCGAGGATACATCAGAGGCTCATAAAATGTCTGCGATGATATTCGGACTTGAAAAAACCTTTCATTTGAAGGGTGACGAAACGAGAGAAACAGACAGTATGAATAAGGGTGTGTACGAGGAACCGGCACAGGAATTTATACTGAAGCCAAGGGTGAGAAATTACCGTGAAAAATCAGGAAGAAGCTCCATCAGAGATAATCGGGAGGAGAAACAGGAAGCGAGAAAACAAATGCTGGAGCAGCTGCGGGAAGACAGGAAAAAAATCGAAATGCTGGAGCAGGGCGGCCGTATTGATTTTGCGGCTCTTCCTGTTATTGAACCAAGGGTGAGAGAGATTTTGCTGAAATGGCTGTCGGATGCGCTGGAAGACAGAGATTATGCATCGAGAACAGACGATGGAAGGCGTTATGTCCTGGATATGGAAAAAGCGGATGAGCGTTGTGTGGTATATTGTGAAGACGGTAATTTTACCATGCCAAAGATAACGATCGTCTTTTTGGAGGACGGAAAATGAGCGGATTAGAAACATTGCTGGCAAAACGATGGGTTCTGAAATCTGAGGATAAGGAGCTGTATTACAGAATCCGGGATTCCATTGGAGAAATCAGGCCGTTTGCGACAGAGAAGCTTGGGTGTCAGATTATAGAAAATTCACTGCTGGTAAAGCTGGAAAAGATACCGGCAATACCGGAAAGCTTTATGGGAATCGAAGATTTTACATCAAAGGAAGAGTACGCGTTTCTTTGCATTCTTCTTATGTTTCTGGAGGATAAGGATGCGGAGTCTCAGTTCATACTGTCGCAGTTAACGGAATATCTTTCTGCCAATATGCCGGGACAGCCGGTGGACTGGACACTTTATACAAACAGGCGGCGGCTGGTAAAAGTGCTTCGGTATGCTGTGAAACAGGGAATCGTGAAAGTCACAGACGGAAGCGATGATGTGTTTATGGATGAACAGTCGGGAGAAGTGCTGTATGAAAATACCGGGGCGTCCAGATATTTTATGCGGAATTTTTCCAGGGATATCATGGAATACACAAAGCCGGAGGATTTTTACGAAAGCGACTGGTTTGAAATGGATGAAGACCGTGGAATTGCAAGGCGTCACCGCGTGTATAAAAGGCTGCTTTTTTCGGTGGGAATGTATAAAAGTGAAGGTGCAATAGAGGACTTTGAATATCTGAAGTATTATGGACGTCGTCTGGCAGAGGATCTGGAGCAGAATTTTGATTGTCAGGTACATATCCATAAAGGAAGTGCTTTTTTTCTGGCCGGAGAAGAATGCCATATCGGAACAGTTTTTCCGGGAAATAATGCACTTTCGGATATTATGCTTTTGTGCTGTGCCAAAATCCGTGAAAAAGTGGAGAGCGGAATGTGGGAAACAGGCAGCGATGACACTGTCATTGTGGAAAAAATCGAATTTGAAAAGATGCTAAGAGAAGTAAAGACAGAATCTGGAACAGGATTTATTAAGAGCTACCGTGAAATGCCGGAGGGTGAGTTTGTGCGTGAAATCACGGAAAATCTTAAACAGTGGACTTTTATTAAGTGTGAGGAAAAGGAGCATCAGGTGATCATATATCCGTCTTCGGGGAAGATGGCAGGATGTTATCCCGGAGACTATACAGGAGGAAAAGAATGAACAGCAGATGGCAGGCAAATAAAATAGGTCTTATTAATTTCTGGTATTATGATGAACAGGAGTTTCCTTTTGTAAAGGGAAGGATGCTGCTTCGCGGCTCCAATGGTTCCGGAAAATCTGTTACCATGCAGAGTGTGGTTCCCCTTCTTCTGGATGGAAATATGAGCCCGGAAAGGCTGGATCCTTTTGGCTCCAGAGACAGAAAAATGAGCAGTTATCTTCTGGAGGAAGATGACGGGCGGGAAGAGCGTACAGGCTATCTGTATCTGGAATTTAAACGGGAAGAAAGCGATACGTATCTTACTGTGGGAATGGGAATCCGCGCCAGAAGGGGAAAGCCCCTGGATAAATGGTATTTTGGGCTGACAGACGGGAGAAGGATCGGAAAGGATTTTCTTTTATATAAAGAGACAGATGAGAAGGTGACTCTTTCCCGGAAGGAACTGGAGAATCGGATACAGGGCGGAGGTCAGGTATTTGACCGGCAGACAGAGTATATGGAATTTGTAAACCGCCAGGTTTTCGGTTTTGAAACTGCGGAAGAGTATAAAGAGATGATAGATCTTCTGATACAGCTTCGTACGCCGAAATTGTCCAAGGATTTTAAGCCTTCTGTCATTAATGACATTCTCAGCGATTCTCTGATGCCTCTTTCAGACGAAGATCTGCGGCCCATGTCAGAGGCCATAGAGAACATGGATACCATGAATATGAATCTGAAGGCCAGACAGGAAGGCCGTCAGGCGGCGGAGAAAATCAACCGTGTGCTGGAAAAATATAATCGCCTTGTTTTATATGAAAAAGCTGATAATTATGAGGAAAATCAGAGAAGACAGGCGGCTCTGGAAAAAGAAGAAAAAGACAGGAAAGGCAAAATCCGGGAATGTGAGGCGCGGGTACAGGAGCTGGACAGAACATATACAGATCTGAATGCAAAAAAAGCTGCAATGGAAAAAGAAAGAGAGTCTTTGAGCAAAAGCGATGCCGTTGGGTTGAAAGAAAAAGCGGTCAGTCTGGAAAAGCAGATCGCGGATAAGGAAAAAACGCTCCGGGAAAAGGAACAGCAGCTTTCTTCCAAGAACGAACAGTATATCGCTCTGGAAAACAGGCAGAAGGCGGAACAGGACAATTCATGGAAAAAGCAGGAGGAGTTGTTCGGGCATCTGGAGGAAATGCAGGAAGAAGCCGATGACATGGCATTTCAGGAGCATGCTTTCTTTGAAAGTGAATTAAAAGAGAGCTTTCAGGCCGCCTATTCATTTGATATGCATGAAAAGCAGTTTATACAGACGCAGAAAGGCATTTCCGAGGGTCTGGCCATTTTGCGGGACGTGGATGTGCAGCAAAGACAGGTGGATGAGCTTGTTCAAAAGAGAGAAAAGCATCAGCGTGAGACAGATGCTGCATGGCGAAAGGTAAATGAACTGGAAGCGGTCTTTGTGCAGGTGCAAAACGAATGGAAAGAGGCACTGTATCGTTGGAACGGACAAAATCAGGAACTTGTGCTGTCAAAGGAGACATTGAAAAAATTTGCACAGTTTGTGGAAGATTATGATGAAAAAACAGATTTTAGTGTAATTCGTCAGCAGGCAGCAGATGCAAAAATTACAAAAAAAGGAGAACTGGACTCAGAAGTTCAAAGGAGTGAGATAAAATTACAGGAGCTTCGGCAGGAATACCGGGAACAGGAGCAGGAGCTTCAGGAATGGGAAAATCATAAGGAGCCGGAGCCGCCCCGAAGCGAGGCTGTTATAAAAAACCGACAGCGTCTTTTGAAGATGGGCATTCCCTGTCAGGAATTTTATAAAGTAATAGAGTTTGGAGAGGAACTGGAAAAAGTTCAGTGTGACCGCCTGGAAGAAGCTTTTCTGCACATGGGAATCCTGGATGCGCTGGTGGTGGAAGAGGAGTATAAGGAGCAGGTTCTGGCACTGGAAAGCGGATGCTGCGATAAGTATCTGTTTGTTCAGAATCAGCGGGCACAAAAAAGCGTGCTGGATGTGCTGGAATTAAATGATTCGGTAAATGATATTTTCTTTAATCAGAGAATTACGGGGATTCTGGGAAATATTGCCTATGACGGAGAAGGAATCACTTCTGTTTCCTCACAGGGAACTTATCAGATCGGTATTCTTACCGGAACGGTGACAGGAGATCATGAAGCAGGATTTCTTGGCACGAGGGCCAGGGAACGCAACCGGCAGGCGAAGATTGCCGCATGCAGAAATGCCATGGCGCTGCTGGAAGAAGAAATCCGACAGATCCAAAGAGCAAAAGAAGAACTGGAAAAGCGCATCGGACAGCTTATCATGGAGTATGATGCTTTTCCGGGAGACGTGGATTTGCGGGAAGCACAGCGGATGCTGCAGGATGGCAGAAATATGGCGGAACAGATGAATGCAGAGGGAGTCCGTCTGGAGGCACAGCTGCGGGAAATGGCGGAGCTTCTGCGGGAAAGAAAAAAAGAAGCACTGAAGATTTCAGAAAAATTATATCTTCCCTGCAGCTATGAGGTGTTTTTAAAAGCGGATATAGCAGCCCGCAATTACGGACAGCATTTTTATCAGCTGAAATCCGGACATGAGCTTTACCTGCAGATGATCTGTCATTTAAGTGAACTGGCAGATCATATGGAAAATCTGGATGCAGATATGGAGCAGATCCGTTATGACATGGGGAATACGGAAAGAATGCTAAGAGCGGATCGAGAGGAATATTTATCTGTACAGGAGCAGCTTAAGCTGACGGATTATGAAGAAATCAAAGAGCGTCTGGATACATGTGTAAACTGGCTGAATGCATATCCGCAGATGTTGCAGAAATGCGTGGAGGAAAAAACACAGAAGAGAGAAATGGCAAAAAGCCTGGAGGAATTGCTGGAAGCAGGTTCTGAAAGCATTAAGGAATGCAGCAGGAGGGGAGAATATCTGCAAAAGAGCTATGAGGCGGAAAAATCTCTGAATTATGTAAAAGTTCCCGAAGAACTGGAAGGAGATGCCGGTAAGGTACGGGATTTCCTGTCTGTAGACTGCCGTGATCTTCAAAAGGAAAAGATCATCCGGGATCTGAATGAAGTATACTTTGCAAATAAGGGATTTCTGAATGATTATCAGCTTATGCAGACAGAATTATTCGGTGAGCTTGAGCAGCAGGCACACAGGGGAGATCCTTCGGCAAAACGTCTGGATATCCAGGCAAGATATCAGGGAGTGAAGATTCCCTTTGGCAGACTTATGGTTCATCTGGAGGAAGAAATCGCAGAGCTGCAGGAATTGATCAAAGCCGGTGACAGAGAACTGTTTGAGGATATTCTTGCCAATACAGTCAGCCGGAAAATCCGTGTAAAAATTAACGGCTCCATTACCTGGGTGGACAAAATGAATGCACTGATGGGAGCCATGAATACGTCCAGCGGCTTAAAGCTCAGCCTGCGCTGGCGCAGTAAAACGGCTGAAAATGAGGAGCAGCTTGATACAAAAGAGCTTGTGGAACTGCTGAAGAAGGACTATCGTCTGATGAGGGAGGATGAGGCTGCGAAGCTGTCACTTCATTTCAGGTCCAAGGTGGAAGAGGCAAGGCGCCATGCCAAAGACAGTGGAGGAATGGTTTCTTTTTATCAGGTGATGAAGGAGACGCTGGATTACCGCAAATGGTTCGAATTTCAGCTGTTTTCACAAAAGAGCGGAGAGCGCCAGAAGGAGCTGACCAACAGCGTATTCGGAACCTTCAGCGGCGGTGAAAAGGCCATGTCCATGTATGTACCGCTGTTTTCAGCGGTTGTGGCAAAATATCAGGGTGCGAGAAAGGATGCACCCCGCCTGATTTCACTGGATGAGGCATTTGCAGGTGTGGATAATAAAAATATCAGAGATATGTTCCGGCTGATGACGGAATTTGAGTTTGATTTTATCATTAATTCCCAGGTGCTGTGGGGCGATTGCGATACCCTTGATGCGCTGGCCATTTATCAGCTTCTCAGACCGGAAAATGCAAAATTTGTAACGGTAATGCCTTATCTCTGGAATGGAAAAGTAAAGGAAATGTTGGATGATGAGGGAATGCTGGAACAGCGGGCAGCTCAGTTTGCAGGATAAGGAATGTGTGGAATATTTTCGTCAGAGGCCGGTTTTTGATCGGATCCTGAATGGCTTTCGAGATAAATATATGTCTTATGGAAGCTTTTGGGGTACGGTAACGGTACGGAATCTGTCAGCCAAAGAGCGGGAAGATCTGGAGGGATTTTTTCAGCAGAATTTTCATGGGCAGAAAAGCGTTTCTGTTACTGCGGCCAGATTTGAAAAGGCATTAAAAAGCAGCAGATTTGATGAAATCTCTCCCAAAAGGCTCCTGGAAATGTATTTCGGAGAGGAAATCTTCTGGAAAAAAGAACAGAAAAAAGAAGAAGAGCTTGCCTGGCAGAGGATATTACAGGAGTCACAGCAGGACTATGCGGGAACACCGGCAGAAGTATGGATA
>JAXFBD010000042.1:0-97918 GCA_034118545.1 Blautia sp. | reverse complement strand
TGAAAAGCCCACAAAAATAAGGTCTATAGGGCTTTCCGGCGGTCACCGCCGTAACGGGAAGTTTCAAAAGACATCCCCCGGATATCTTTTGTACCCGCTCAGGCGCGAGTGTTCGAGACCTTCCACTCGTAAAACAAAACTAAAGGAGAGAATTGAATATGAAAAACAAAAGTACTCTGTTTCTTGTACAGGCAGCAGCCATCGGAGCTGTCTACGTGGTGCTGACACTGCTGTTCGCACCCTTAAGCTTCGGGGAAGTGCAGATCCGCTTTTCAGAAGCACTGACCATCCTTCCCTATTTCACACCGGCTGCCATTCCCGGCCTGTTTGTAGGTTGTATTATTTCCAATATTCTGGGCGGATGCGTTCCGGCAGATATTATTTTCGGAAGTATTGCCACTCTTCTGGGTGCATATTTCTCCTACAAACTGCGGAGCAACCGCTGGCTGGTACCACTGCCTCCTGTTATTGCCAACACTGTAATCGTTCCATTTGTCCTGTATTACGCATATGGGGTAAATCTTCCGATTCCGCTGATGATGGTTACCGTAGGTATCGGAGAAGTCATCTCATGCGTTGTTCTGGGCATGATCCTTTTAACAGCTCTTTCCCGGTACGGAAACAGAATCTTCGGCAATCCTTCTGCCGTAAGATAAATCAGGATATAGTAAAAGCCGTTTACGGTTCACACAAAACCGCAGACGGCTTTTTTTCTGTCACAGCCTCCATTCCCTGGCTTCCCTATTAACACTCTTTCGCAATTTTTTCCCGCATCTGCCTTAAAATTCTTTTTTCCATACGGGAAACCTGAACCTGAGAAATTCCAAGCTCCTGCCCTACCTGTGTCTGCGTCTGATTTTCAAAATAACGCAGCCATATGAGCTGACGATCCATCTTCCCCAGGGAATTCAAAAGCTCCTCCAAAAGCATATGGTTTAATACTTTGTCTTCTTCTCTATCTTTGCCCTGAAGCTTGTCCATCAGGCGGATTTCCTGTCCTTCCTTCTGATATATGGGCTTTTGCAGTGATTCAATATCTCCGCTGGCTTCAAGTGCCATAGTCAGTTCCTCCGGAGAAATCCCAAGCTCTCCGGAAATCTCCTCTACCGTAGGCTCTCTTCCCAGTTTTTCCTGAAGCTGTTCCTGGCAGAAGTATATTTTATTTGCCAGCTCCTTCAGAGAACGACTGACCTTGATCATTCCATCATCCCGAAGGTATCTTTTAATTTCTCCGGAAATCATCGGGACTGCATAAGTGGAAAATTTTACTTCATAGGAAAAGTCAAATTTATCCACGGCTTTTAAAAGACCGATACTGCCGATTTGAAACAGCTCTTCCATCTCCAGCCCCCGTCCCAGAAACCGCTTTGCCACACTGTATACCAGCCCCATGTTTTCTTCAAATACAGTATCTCTTGCCTCTTTATCTCCCTGGTGCGCACGCCCGATCAGGGCAAGAGTGTGATCCATTCTTTTTTATGCTACCTCCCGATGTTTTTTTTCATGGATACAGTGGTTCCCTGTCCCGGCTGTGATTCTACCAGAACTTCATCCATAAACGCCTCCATAAAGGTAAACCCCATTCCGGAACGGTCAGCCTCCGGCTTGGTTGTATATAATGGTTCCATAGCTTTAGAAACGTCTGCAATCCCCACTCCATGATCAATAACCTCCACCGTCAGTTCCTGTCCTTTCCTGCGGCAATTCATCTGAATCTTATGTACTTCACCCTCATACCCGTGTATAATGCAGTTTGTTACCGCCTCCGATACTGCCGTTTTTATATCCGCCACTTATTCCAGTGTGGGATTCATCTGCGTACAGAAAGAGGCCGCCGCAATTCTGGCAAGTCCTTCATTCACCGGACGGCTGTCAAAAATGATCGTCATTTCATTGGTATTTTCCATATTGTCCTATTCTCCCCTCTCATTCGCCCGCCAGAGCTGTTTCACGGCGGATCACCATTATTTTACAGATACCGGATAAACAAAGCAGCCTCTCAATATAGGCATCCACGTGAACAGCCTGAATACAGCCTCCACGCATGCCCAGTGCTCTGTATCTTCCCATAATCAGACCGATGCCGGAACTGTCCATAAATTTCGTCTGTGCGAAATCAAATATGATTGTTCGGATATATATTTTTCCCATGATCCGGTCCGTTTCACGACGGATGATGTCTGATGCCGGATGATCCAGCTCTGCAGGTAAAAAAACAGTCATATCCGTCCCGCTGGTTTCAATTACTGGCTTCATATGCAGTATCCCCCTTATCTATCTTTTTATTCATATTTCGTCTGTTTTCTGCTATTTTCGACAAAAAAGGAGATGTGCTTTTGCACATCCCCTGACCTGAGGTTTCTCTGTTTTAGTAGCCTTCTCCATAATAATCTTCATCATAATAACTCTCATCATAATAGCCGCTGTCATAATAGCCTTCATCATAGCTTTCATCATAAGAGCTTTCATCGTAATACTCTTCGCCGCCATAGCTGTCCTCATAGTATTCTCCGTCAGATTCTCCTGCGGATGTATATCCCGAATCTGTCTCAGAACCATCCCAGCCGGTACTGCCTTCGGCACTTTCATCTGAAGCACTGTCACCCTGCGTTTCTTCACCTTCAATACCGGTAACTCCTGTATTCTCCACAACAGTATTATAGATTCCCAGAGCTCCTTCAGCCAGATCTGCTTTATACACCTTCTGAATCTCAAGGGCTGCACTGTCCGCATCTCCCTGCTGTACATAATTGTAAGCAGTGATAAGGGATTCATAGCTCTGACTTTTTCTTTTCTCTGTCTCGATCTGTTTAGAAGCCGCTTCAGCCGTATCCACAGAAGTCTGGGCTTCTCCCTGGGCCTTTGACAACTCTGCGCCCTGACTTACCAGAGATTCACTGTACCTGATAATCTGCTGGTTCGCCTCTTTATATATATTCTGGCGTATGGCAGGCACTGCCAGAAGCCAGAATGCCAGTGCTCCCACTGCGCAGCCGAGAGCCAGTGTAAAGAAAACTGACGTTTTTGATTTTTCCCGATAAGCTGTGGGGTGCACCACCAGACCATCCTCATCCTGTTCTGACTGCCGCGGCTGCAGTCCATGAAACAGACCCTTGACTGCTTTCTGTTCAAGCCGGGTAGTCACACCTGTCTGTTCATCAATCTCACGAAGAAAACGCAGCGTTGTCGTATTAGTCTTATCAATACGGGCTGCCTTTTTCAGCGTCCTTCTTGCTCTGTTCCAGTCCTTTTCCTTGATCTGGATCAGTGCCAGGAGATGATATCCTTTGATCAGCTTGGAATTCTGCGCCAGTATTTTTTTCAGTTTAATGGCAGCCATATCCTCATGGCCTTCCCGGCACAATGCCAGTGCATGGTTATATTTCTTGATCGTTTCGTTGATTGCTTCCAGTTTATTCGGATTGGCCTGAAGTTTATTAATATACTCCGAAGCCAGATTTCGTGTTGGCATCAGGTTTTTGCTGATTACCCACTCGCTGAGAGCCGCCACCACCTCGCCAGTCTCAAAATAAACAAGTCCCAGAAGATTTCTGGCCTGGATATTTGCCTTATTGTAGGTAAGACTCTGCTTCAGGCAGTCTATGGCTCCTGAAAGATCACGGATACTTGCCTTTTCCAGTCCCTGATTATAATAATATTTCGAAAGAAAATCGATTTTTTTCTGGATCAGTATATTGCTGCCGCACCGCGGACAGTATTCAAGCTCCGCATCCGAAAGGAACGCTCCACAATTCATGCAGTTCATTCAGTTCTCCTTATCTTACACGTCTGCTCTCCCTGGCCTCCCGCATCATTTCCTGAAGAATATCAAGAATATCGGTAAGCTCACGGTCGTAAATCACCCCTTCTGCATCTGTCACATCCAGACAGGGAGAAAATTTCTTAAGTTCTTCTTCATAATCAATCATTCTTCATACCTCTGATCACACTTTTAATCTCTCCTACCAGGTACAGTGAGCCAACGCAAAACAGCATTCCCTGCTCTCCTTTTTTCTCCAGTGCGCGGAAAAAAGCCCGGGGAATCTCTTCAAATGCCTCCACATCCGCGCATCCGTTTTCGCGGAAAATCTCTGCCAGTTCATCCACCGGCACCATGCGGTAGCCTCCCACCTGTGTCACAACCACGTGGCAAAAACGTATGGTACCGCAAATGGTTTTTATCATGTCCCGGTAATCTTTATCATCTACTGCAGAAAACAGCAATGTCAGAGGATATTCCTCCTGAAAATGGGCTGCTGTCTCCACGAATTTCTCCACTCCGTCTTCATTATGGGCCCCATCCAGAATAACACCCGGCAAAACGGTCTCCATTCTGCCCTGCCATCTTGTTTGGGCCATCCCGGTAAGGACAGCCTCATTTGAAACAGGCAGAACATCCTGCAGCACTTCTATGGTTTTCAGCGCCAGGGATGCATTCATCACCTGATATTTTGCAATAAACGGAATGGAAAATATCATATTCCCATAATACTCACTCTTCACGGAAAAATCAATGCCCGCCTGGGTATTTCTGAGGATTTGAGTATCCTCTCTCTTCATTTCAAAGAAGGGACTGTTCAGTTCCATTGCCTTTTTACGTATTACCTCAGCCGCTCCCGGATGATTTCCGTCATAGATCACCGGCACACCCGGAACAATGATACCGGCCTTTTCTCCTGCTATTTTTTCCACCGTATCACCCAGATACTGCATATGATCCAGACTGATGGATGTAATCACACAGGCCAGTGGATTTTCCACAGCAGAGGTGGCATCCAGTCTGCCGCCCAATCCCGTTTCCAGAATCACATAATCCACTCCCGCTTCTGCAAAAATAACCATCCCCATAAGGAAAAGCATTTCAAAATATGTGGGATGATAGCTTCCTTGTGCCACCAGCTCATCCGAAAGAGCTTTTACTTTTTGAAACGCACACAAAAAGGCATCATTATCAATCATTACCTCATTGATCTGAAAACGTTCTTTGATATCCACCAGATGGGGAGAGGTAAAAAGGCCGCAGGAATATCCGGCCTCTCTCATAATTGAAGTCAGAAAAGCACATGTGCTCCCTTTCCCGTTTGTTCCTGCCACATGGATCACACGGAATTTCTCCTGCGGACTGCCAAGCCTCCTCAGACATTCCCTGGTATGATCCAGGCTGTTTTTCTTAGTAAACTTGGGTGTTTCATCAATATATGCAACTGCTTCTTCAAAATTCATAAAAAATTCCACCACTTTATCTAATGTATTGCAGCAGCTCCGGGGGGCTTACAGCCTCCCGGACTTTTTTGCTACGTTACCATTATATAATAGTGGTGGAAGATGTCCAGTACCAATCGTAATATTTTATCCGACATTTTTTTCCGGATTTGATACATGTCTCGTAAAAAAAGAGCTTTCGGGATTTATTCTTCCCCTTTTTTCCGGTCCAGTTTCCACGGATTTTCTTCAAACAGCGCATAGCATGCACGGTCATAGCTCTTACTCAGAGCCTTTCTCGTAGAACTGTTGCTCCTCTGTACCACAGACAGCCGGTCAAAGTCATTAAGCTGTGTTCCTGTAATGATCAGCGTGGTTGAATTGATATAACTTGTCTCATACCATTCACCGTTTAGCTTCACCTGACTGGAAGGGGTAAAATTGGTTCCCCTGATCTGATATGTATAATCCGCTTCGGAGACAAGAGAAATGGAATCCAGAGTCACATCGTACAGACCCAGACGCATTTTCGTCTTTTTATACGGACTCTTTCCGCCATAGGCATATTTCTCTCCGTACAGTATATCATACTGCAGTGTTTCCAGATCAACCTGGTAATTTTTTGTATTTCTTCTCGCCTGATGATAGCGGAAAATCGTTCCGTCATGAATTCCTACACGATCCATAACCTCTGCTGCGATCTGGTAGGCAGCCAGGTTTTCATCCTTTTTCTCCAGGCCGAAATTATCCCAGATAACATACTCTGTCTGGAACAGATATTTGTTATCTACGTCTTCAACCGTAAGTCCCATGGTGGGAAGATGATCGCCATACATGACAAGAACCACATCCTCCGGATAATCAGCAAGAGTATCTGTAAGCACTTTTACAAAATCATCCATCTCGTGGAGCTGATTTACGTAATATTCCCATGCATTATTTTTTTCCGTGGTAGGCGCACCGGAAACCGTAATTTCCGGATCATCCAGAATAGGCTCTTCCGGATAGTCCCCGTGTCCCTGCACAGAAATAGTATAAATATAATCCGGACCTTCTGAGGAATCCAGGCACTTTATGATCTCATCGGTAAGAATACAGTCCTTTGTATATCCTGTGGGGTTTTTCAGATCTTCCTCAGCCATATACTCTGCAGATGTAAACGTATCAAACCCGAGATTGGGAAAAATACTTTTTCTTCCATAAAAATTGGCTTCATTGTTATGGATCGCATGTGTGGAATACCCCAGTTCTTTCAGAATATAGGATGCACTCTCACAGGTGCTTTCTTTCAGAATACTTTTATACGGGTATTCTCCAGGTCCAAAATAATGGAGGCTCATACCGGTAATGGTCTCAAATTCCGTATTTGCAGTTCCTGCCCCTACTGACGGAACTTTATAATAGCCTGAAGAATATTCTTCCATCAGTTTTCGGAAGTTTGGAATGGCATCCTTAGATAATTCCAGATAATTTACAAGCTCCGGATCAAAAAAGGACTCCAGCTGCAGGAAGATAATGTTGGGATGATCTCCTTCTTTGGTTTCCGGAAGATTTTTCTCCGTATTCTGAATTCGTTTAATCTCATTTTCAGAATAATCCCTCGGACAACTGATTCCCGTATTAAAAATCGTTGTCATAAGACAGTAGGGATAACCGTAATCCTCATAGGCAAAAGCAATATTTCCAAAGTAGTTGGAAAGAACTCTTTTTTCCAGAGCAAGCTGTGTTACTCCGGCAAAAGAAAGTGCACCAATAAGGATCATGGGTATGATATAGCGGAATTTTCTTTTTCCCCGGTAAACAGGCCCTTTTATCAGAAGCCATACCAGAAAAACCAGCACGATTGCTGCCACAATGGCAGCAACAACCACTCCCGATGCGGGCAGATACTTCTTTGCCATTGCTGCCGCATCTGACAGAAGATGCAAATCCGGTCCTGTAAAGGGAGTGACACGGGTCATCAGAATGATCCCGTTCACCGCCCCCAGGAAAAGCCATAATGTGGCGATCAGAACACGCCAAAAGCAGCGTCTGCGGAACAGGTACACAATCAGCATGGTGGTAAAGATAAAAAACGTATTATAAGCAAAAACCAGAGGTTTTTCAGTCATATATTCCCATGCCTCCACAAAGGAATGACGACTGATGGCTTCAATAACAAAATACAAAACCGCACAGCCAAGCGCCTGCAGAACCAGCGAAATCCTGTTACAAATTTTATACAGCTTCATTTACGTTACTCCTTTATTCCTTTGTACCCCCTCAGATCTTCATTATTCCATCTGTTTTGTCATTTATTTCAGCTGTTCAAGCTGAACAGTGACTTTTTCTTGCATTTCCATATATTTATGAAGTTTTTCTTTTTCTGCATCAACCTTTGCAGCAGGTGCCTTGTTTACAAAATTAGGATTATTCAGCATTCCCTCACAGCGAGCAATCTCTTTTGTAAGACGTACCTGTTCTTTTTCCAGTCGTTCGATTTCTTTTTCTCTGTCAACCAGATCTTCCAGCGGAAGATATACAACAGCATTGGAAACCACGATGGAAACTGCATCAGAGCCGATTCCTTCTTTATTTTCCTGCACATGGATTTCTTTGGCCGTGGCAAGATTTACAAAGGATTTTTTACTTTCTTCGTACATTCTGCATACATCCGCATCTTTTCCCACAATGTATACACTTGTTTTTCTGTTCTGAGGAACATTCATTTCCGCTCTTGTATTACGGATTCCCCGAACGGCTTCTTTAAAGCTCTCCACAGCATTTTCCGCTTCTTTGAAGCTGAATTCCTCTTTATACACCGGCCATGGAGAAATCATAATTGATTCCTCTTCAGGAAGAAGAGTACAGTATATTTCCTCTGTTATAAACGGCATAAACGGATGAAGGAGCTTCAGACCTTCTGTGAGAGCTGTTCGAAGAGTCCAGAGTGCTTCATTTGCAGCCTTGGGATTCTCCTCTGCTTTCCACAGACGTACCTTAGCCATCTCAATATACCAGTCGCAAAGCTCATCCCAGAGGAAATCATAAACCTTCTGAACAGCAATTCCCAGCTCGTATTTATCCATATTTTCTGTAACCTCACGGATCACAGTATTTAAATGAGATAAGATCCATTTATCTTCCGGACACAGAGCATTGATATCCTCCGGTTCTGTTACAGTTTTGCCTTCCAGATTCATCATGATAAAACGGGAAGCATTCCAGATTTTATTTGCAAAATTACGGCTGGATTCCACACGTTCCATATAAAAACGCATATCATTTCCGGGAGCATTTCCGGTGATCAGGGTCAATCGCAGGGCATCTGCACCATATTTTTCAATGATTTCCAGCGGATCAATACCGTTTCCCAGAGACTTGCTCATCTTTCTTCCCTGAGAATCGCGAACAAGACCATGTATCAGCACATGGTGGAAAGGTGCCTTACCTGTCTGTTCCAGAGCAGAAAATACCATTCGGATTACCCAGAAGAAAATAATATCATATCCTGTTACCAGTACATCTGTAGGATAAAAATATTCCATTTCCTCTGTTTTGTCCGGCCAGCCAAGAGTGGAGAACGGCCATAACGCTGAAGAAAACCATGTATCCAGTGTATCCTCATCCTGATGCAGATGTGTACATCCGCATTTCGGACATTTTTCAGGCATCCCGGCAGCAACCACTACCTCACCGCACTCATCACAGTAATATGCCGGAATCCGATGACCCCACCAGAGCTGTCGTGAAATACACCAGTCGCGGATATTTTCCAGCCAGTGCAGATACGTCTTATCAAAACGTGCCGGAACAAACTCCAGTTCGTCGTCTTTTAACGCATCTATGGCTGCTTTTGCCATTTCATCCATTTTAACAAACCACTGAGGCTTGATCATGGGTTCTACTGTCGTTCCGCAGCGGTCATGTGTTCCCACACTGTGATTATGGGGAACCACCTTTACAAGAAGGCCCAGCTCTTCCAGGTCTGCCACTATTGCCTTACGCGCTTCATAACGGTCCATACCTGCATATTTTCCGCCAAGCTCATTGATCGTTGCATCATCATTCATCACGTTAATTTCCGGAAGATTATGACGGCGTCCCACCTCAAAGTCATTGGGATCATGAGCCGGCGTGATTTTTACACATCCGGTTCCAAATTCCTTATCTACGTATTCATCCGCAATGACAGGAATCTGTCTTCCCGTAAGAGGCAGCTCCAGCATTTTGCCCACAAGATCCTGATAGCGCTCATCCTCCGGATTTACAGCCACAGCCGTATCTCCCAGAAGCGTTTCCGGACGGGTCGTTGCGATTTCCACAAAGCGTCCTTCCTCTCCAACGATGGGATAATTGTTGTGCCAGAAAAATCCGTCCTGATCCTCATGCTCAACCTCTGCATCTGAAATGGAGGTCTGGCAAACCGGACACCAGTTAATTATTCTGGAGCCTTTATAAATATAGCCTTTCTCATATAAACGGATAAATACTTCCTGAACAGCCTTTGAACAGCCTTCATCCATTGTGAAGCGTTCTCTTTCCCAGTCTGCAGAAGCGCCCAGCTTTTTCAGCTGATTAATGATCTTTCCGCCGTACTCCTCCTTCCATGCCCACGCATGCTTCAGAAATTCTTCACGGCCGATCTCATTTTTATCAATTCCTTCTTTTTTCAGCTTTTCAATGACCTTAACCTCTGTTGCAATTGCCGCATGATCTGTTCCGGGCTGCCACAATGCTTCATACCCCTGCATTCTTTTGAAGCGGATAAGGATATCCTGCATTGTCTCATCAAGAGCATGACCCATATGAAGCTGACCGGTTACGTTTGGCGGCGGCATTACAATGGTAAAAGGTTTTTTGTCCGGATTTACCTTTGCATGAAAATATCCGTTATCCATCCATTTTTTGTAAAGACGTTCTTCAATCCCTTTGGGATCGTAAGTTTTTGCCAGTTCCCTGCTCATAATTTCCTCCTTAATTTTTCAAGATTTAAAAAACCCTTCACACAGATAATGTGTGAAGGGCGATTCTGTCGCGGTACCACCTTCATTATGCAGATATCTTCTGCATATCTCCTGTCCCTTAACGCGGGATACGTGAAAACCTACTGAACCTGCACCCTGCTGTCTGCAGCCGCTTTCCGTTCGGCTTTCCGGCTCCAAAGCTACCTTGGGCAAGTGCCGTATTCTGAGAATACCTTCCAGCCTCCGGGCATTCCTCTCTGTCAGTGTACACTGCCTACTCCTCTTTTTCATCGCCTTTGTCTGGCTTATACTATAATGAAAAAAAGTCACTTTGTCAAGAGAACTGACGGTGATTTATCCCTGTTATTCCACGCTTTTCAGCGATTCCACCATATCGATCTTCTTCAGTTTGAAGTGCATGAAGCCATTTACAATACAGGAAAATCCACAGGTTATCAGCGCACTGATCACATAACTGAACAGGGAGATATCTCGTCCAAACATTACTGCATCCACCTCTACTGTGATTATTACATAACGGTGTAGGAAAAATCCAAACACTGTGCCTGCTAATACACCGATAATGGTCAGCAGGATATTTTCCCGGAACACGTATCCGGACACCTCTCCGTCATAAAACCCCAGTACCTTCAATGTTGCCAGCTCTCTCTGCCTTTCTGTAATATTGATGTTATTCAGATTATACAAAACGACAAATGCCAGCATGCCGGCAGATATGATCAGCACAAAAATTACCATGCCAAGTGTACTGAGCATCCGGTCAAGCTGTTCGGCAATGCTGCCGGTATAGCTGATTACCAGTGCAGCCGGATATTTAAGGATCGCATTTCCCACACTCTCCATGTCATCATAGTATTCTTCCTTCATGGTAAAAATACTGCTGCCAAAGTCCGGTGCCTCCCCAAAAATCTCCTCATAAACAGCCGGTGTCATATACACGTAATGTCCCATATAATTTTCGGTAATGGCAGAGACCTTCACCTGATAGCTTTTATTGTCTCTGTTCAGTGTAAGCATTTCCCCTGGCTGAACCCCTGTCAGGGAAGCTGTTTTCTCACTGATTACCACTCCTTCATCTGTAAGCTCGCAGCTTTTTTGAGTGACACGGTCACGCAAAGTGATATCCTCGCTGAAATCCTCAAGATTTTCCGGCACATACAGATAAACACTGAGATTGGATTTTCCCTTTGGCACTGTCACAGTGGAAAGGGAAATCCTGCTGCTGCGCAGAATCTCATTTCTGCTTTCCATAAATTCCTGCAGTTCCTGCTCTTCTTCGTCGGTGGCATCCTCATCTCCAATGACCATTGCGTCATAATGCTGGAGCTGCTCATACTGCCGTGACGCAATACCACGAATAGAATCCCGGATACCATATCCCACAAGGAGAAGCGCCATACTTCCCGCAATTCCGAAAATAGTCATAAACAGACGTTTTTTATAACGGAAAATATTCCTCAAAGTGGATTTCCATGTAAAGTTAAGGTGTTTCCACAAAAATGTAACACGCTCGATCAGTACCCTCTTTCCTTCCTTAGGCGCCGGCGGCCTCATAAGAGATGCCGGTGTTTCTGACAATGCTTTAAAGCATGCAAAGAACGTTGCTCCCATGGTACAGATTATGGATGCTGCCGAAGCTATCAGCGCATATTTTAATTCATATGGAATCTGAAGATTGTTGTCCATATTATGGTACATGATACCATATGCCGTAATAATCACATAAGGTATTACCTTTTCTCCGATCAGAACTCCAAGCACGCTGCCGCCCAGTGTTGCCAGCAGTGCATAAAACAGATATTTGGAAGCTATGGCAAATTTTCCGTAACCCAGTGCTTTCATCGTTCCAATCTGGGTTCTTCTTTCTTCCACCATTCTTGTCATGGTTGTCAGACTGACAAGAGCCGCTACCAGAAAGAAAATCAGAGGGAAAACCTGACCCAGATTCCGGATTCTTTCCGCATTGTCACCGTAATCGGAATACTCAGGAAGGTCATTTCTGTTGCTGACGATCCATTCCGGTACCTGAAGATCGTCAAGCTCTTCCTGCGCCTCCAGGATTTTCTTTTCTCCGTCGGCAATTTCCTCCTCAGCCTCTTTTTTACCGTCTTCGTACTCCTTCCATCCGTCTTCCAGTTCTTTCTTTCCGTCCTCAAGCTCCTTTTTTGCATCGGCCAGCTTTTGCTCGTTTTCTTTTATTTCTTCTTCCCCATCGGCCAGCTTCTGTTCATTTTCCTCTATCTGTGCTTCTCCGTCAGCAAGTTTCTGCTCATTGGCAGCTATTTCTGCCTCCCCGGAAGCGATTTTCGCTTCGCTGGCATCAATCTGAGCCTGAGAAGCATTCAGCTTTGCAATAGCTGCATTTAAACTTTCTTCTCCTGCATTTAATTCCTGTTCCTTTTCATTTATTTGTTCTTCAGCAGCAGCCAGTTCCTGCTCCTTCTGCTTAATCTGGTTTTTTCCGGAAGTAAGCTCACGACGTCCCTGTTCCAGCTGCTGACGGGAAGCTGCGATTTCCTGTTCTCCCTGCTCTGCCTGCTGCTCTCCCTGCTGGATTTCTGAAAGCTTCGCCTCCAGCTGTGTCCTCGCAGCAGCAAGCTGCTGCAATTCTGCCGCTAGGGTGTTTTCTGCCGCAGAGATTTCCTGCAGTCCCTGTGTAACAGCTGCAGACAGCTCATTGACAGGACTCGCCAGAGCCTCCAGATTGGTATAAATTTCTTCCAGAGATGTACTCAGACCGTCAAGCTGACCTTCAATATCAGCCAGCTGATTTTTCTTTTCATTAATCTGAGCAAGGATCTCATCTGTTGCCTGCTGATTTTCCAGTTCTTCAATTTCCGCCTGTATTGATGCCTGCTGATTTTGAAGGACTGCCTGCTGTGCTGTAAGCTGATCTTTTTGAGAATTCAGCTCCGCCTGCTGGCTTTGTAACTGGGAAAGCTGATTCTGCAGCGGTTCAAGCTCTGCCCTGGCATCCGCCAGATCCTGTTCCCCCTGGGCTGCCTGCAGTTCTCCCTGCTCCACCTGAACAAGGCCGCTTTCACACTGCTGCCTTCCATCCGCCAGAAGCCGTCTGTTTTCCTCAAGCTCCTGAGTTGCCACCTGAAGCTGTGCTTCCCCGTTTTCCAGCTCTTCCTCTTTTTCTTCCAACGTCTTTTTTGCATCTGCAAGCTGCTTTTTCCCATCGGCAAGCTGCACCTTGCCTTCCTCAAGCTGTCTTTTGCCATCTGCAAGCTGCTGCTGACTGTTTCTCACTGTTGCCCATCCTGAACTGAGCCGTTCTTTTCCCTGGGCAAGCTGTCGTTTCCCTTCCGCTATTTCCTCTTTAGCGTCGGCAAGCTGTTTTTTTCCATCCTCCAGTTCTGTTTTGGCATCGGCCAGTTCTTTTTTTCCATCTTCCAGCTCTTTTCTGGCATCTGCAAGCTGTTTTACGCCATCGTCATACTCCTTTTGCCCGTCCTCCAGCTCCTTTTCGCCGTCTTCCAGCTCTTTTCTGGCATCCGCAAGCTCTTTCTCTGCCTCCGCCTTCCCGTCGGCAAGCTCCTGCTTTGCATCAGAAAGCTTTTCCTGCGCTGTGTCCATCACCTGGGCATAACGTATCTGACAGCGGCTGTCTGAAATTTCTTCCACCTTCTCCTGAAGCATTTCTATCAGGCTTTCATAGCTGTCTGTATAGCTGATAAGATTTCTGGCACCATGTGCCTGAAGATAAATCTGCGTATAAACCTCCCGGTCAAAATCCTCCTGCAAAACATAGGCAAATCCGTCTGTTTCACCGGATCCCATGGTTGTATTTCCCCGGTCAAAGGAGATATAAAGGGGGCTGCTTCCAATGGCTGTGACCGTATAAGTATCTCTCAGCAGAAGATCACTGTCTTCATCTTCTTTCACTGTAATTGTATCTCCAACCTCATAGCCCTCGCTCTCGGCATAGGCCTGATCCAGAAACAGCTCGCCGCTTTTTTCAGGCATGGTTCCTTCACTGATCATCAGATGGTTAACATTTTCATTGATTGATTCTATATGAAGAACCTTTTGGGTCTCTCCGCTTTTCGTGAGCACATCTGCACAATAAGCACCCTCTGCCAGCTCCACTCCGGGAACTTCTTCCAGTGCCGTCAGGTCTTCATCCGTAAGCCCCATCGTTCCCGTTACCTTGATGTCCATCAGCTCTGACGTATCATAATAGTCATCTCCGGAAAGACGCATATCCGGAGATGAAGCATGAATGCCTGAAAAAAAAGCAACACCAAGTGTGACAATAAAGAAAATAGAGAGAAATCTAGCCTTACTTTTTCGTATCTCCATCCAAAAGTCTTTATGTACTGCCTTCATCTACTCACCTACCATTCAATCTCCTGCACAGGAGTTGGATGCTCATTGAGAATCATTCTGGAAACCTTTCCGTTTTTTATATGAATGACTCTGTCCGCCATGGGGGTCAAAGCTGAATTGTGAGTAATTACTATAACAGTCATTCCCCGTTCCCGGCACATATCCTGCAAAAGCTTCAGAATCGCCTTTCCGGTCTGATAATCCAGGGCTCCCGTCGGTTCATCGCATAAAAGAAGTTTTGGGTTTTTCGCCAGTGCTCTTGCAATGGAAACTCTCTGCTGTTCACCGCCGGAAAGCTGGGCCGGAAAATTCTTCAGTCGATCCGACAATCCCACATCTTCCAGAACTGTCCTGGCATCAAGAGGTTCCCGGCATATCTGAAGTGCCAGCTCCACATTTTCCAGTGCAGTAAGATTAGGCACCAGATTATAAAACTGAAAAACAAAACCGATATCCTCTCTGCGGTATGCTGTAAGCTGACGGCTGCTGTACTTTGCGATATTTTCTCCATCAATATATACATTGCCGCTGGTCGCCTTATCCATGCCGCCCAGAATATTCAGCACGGTAGTTTTTCCGGCACCGCTTGGCCCTACGATCACCACAAATTCTCCTCTGGCGATCTCAAAGCTTATCTCATCCACAGCGACAATTTTTACTTCCTTTGAACCGTATATCTTTGAAACCTTCTCCAGCTTTACATACTGTTCATCATTTTTCGTCATTCTATACTCCCTGCAGAGCTGCTGCCGATTCTGCTGCAGCCCTCCTGTAAATACTCTTCCATCGCTTCTTTTGTACGGATTCCCCCTGCAGCTTTGATCTTCACTCCTGCTCCGATATGCTCTTTAAACAATCTGATATCCTTAAGCGCTGCTCCTGCTGTCCCGAAGCCTGTGGATGTTTTAATAAAATCTGCACCGGCTGCTGTTACGATCTCACAGAGACGGATCTTTTCTTCCTCCGTCAGATAACAGGTTTCTACGATTACCTTCAGAATATGGTTTCCCGCTGCCCTGCGCAAAATTCGTATCTCGTTTTCAACAGCCTCAAAATCACCGTTTTTCACATCAGTAATATTGATCACCATATCGATCTCATCTGCGCCATCCTCCACAGCCTTTTTCACTTCCGCCTCCTTTGCCTCAGTCACACTGTATCCCAGCGGAAAGCCAACCACTGTGCAGATGGTAAGCCCTGGAAATGCCTGACGTATCCTTTTTATATAGCAGGGCGGAACACATACAGATGCTGTCCCGAGCTTTTGGGCCTCCAGGCACAGCTTTTCAATGTCCGCCCAGGAAGCATATGCTTTCAATTGTGTATGATCCACACATTTTAAAATCGCTGCTGTATCCATTTTTCTCGTCTCCTCATATTTCTGATTTTCAGGTGTATTTTTTATTCCTGTGTGTTTTTTACCTGTTCCCAGAAGCTTTCTCCCTCAATCTCTCCGGAAAGTCCAAACATATCCAGTATGGTGGCGGCCATATCTGAAAAGCTGTTTCTGGTACCAAGATTTACCCCTGCCTTTATGCCTTTTCCGTAAAGAAGCATGGGAACGCGCTCACGGCTGTGATCTGTTCCCGGATACCCCGGATCACACCCATGATCTGCAGTAATCATTACCACATCCGTATCCTGCATTCTCTCCATAAAGGTTCCAAGCTGCTGATCAAACACAGTCGCCGCATTTGCATAGCCGTCCACATCATTTCTGTGACCGTACAGCATATCAAAATCCACAAGATTCACAAAACAGAGTCCCTTAAAATCTTCCTTTTGGATCTCCAGAGTTTTGTTCATACCATCCACATTGTTTTGTATGGAAACTGTGGTCTGAATACTCTTTCCCGCAAATATATCATATATTTTTCCCACTCCCTTTGATGCAAGGCCCTCTCTTGTAAGCACATCCATCATAGTTTCTGCCGGCGGTACCAGAGAAAAATCGTGGCGGTGGGGAGTTCTTGTGTATTTTCCGTCAGCCCCCACAAAGGGTCTGGCGATCACACGGCCCACACTGTGATCTCCCGTGAGAATTTCCCTTGCGATCCGACAGTCCTCATAAAGCTCTTCCAGCGGAACAACATCCTCGTGAGCTGCAATCTGAAATACACTGTCTGCAGAAGTATAAACGATCAGCTTTCCTGTTTTTACATGCTCATCTCCATAATCACGTATTACGTCCGTACCTGAATATGGCTTATTGCAAAGCACTTCTCTTCCTGTCCTTCTGGTAAACTCATCGAGAATCTCCCGGGGAAAACCGTCGGGATAAACGGGAAGGGGTTTTCGTGAAATGATCCCCGCAATTTCCCAGTGACCGATGGTAGTATCCTTACCTTTAGAGCTTTCTGTAAAACGCCCGAACGAACCTGCCGGATGCTCCTCCTTCGGTTTGCATTCCACACCGTCAATATTAAAGAGCCCCATTTTACACATATTTGGCGTATTGTATCCGGAAGATTTTACAATAGTCGCAAGAGTATTGCTTCCCTCATCACCAAAATCAGCCGCATCCGGTGCATGACCGATTCCGTAGCTGTCCAGAACGATCAAAAATACTCTTTTTATATCCACGTCCTTACCTCCTTATTTTTATACTTTTCCCAAAATATATCCCTTCACCAAACAATATTATAATATCTATATTAGAAGAAAAAGATACATCTTTCAAGTATCTGAAATGTGAAAATATTTTAAAAAATATTTTCCATCAAACTTCTTGCAGTAAAAAGTCCCGGAGAACAGCTTTTCTATCTCAAAATAGCTATCTGTTCTCCGGGATTTTTTATTTCGTTAAATCCTGCTCCTTCTTTTTTCGGGCCATAATGCCTCCGATCCGTCCGGTAACCTTTGCCGGAAGACTTCTCCAGCCGTCTTCCAGTACCTGATCCAGAACACCAATCTCTCTGGCAACCTCGTATTTCAGATTTTCCTCCTGTGAAAGCCTGCCCTTCATGTAGGCTTCTATTTCTTTTTCCCTGTTCATGTACATGTCCTCCTTTTCACAGAGAAGTATGGACAAACTTCAGGGGGAATATACTTCTTATCGGGGAATTACGATTGCTGCAACGATATATGCCAGTATTCCGGAACCGCCAAACATGCTCAGAACGATCCACGCAAGACGTACCAGAGTAGGATCAATATCGAAATATTCCGCAATGCCTCCGCACACACCGCATATCATACAATTCACAGAGGATTTATACAGTCTTTTATTACTCATGATTATTCCTTCTTTCTTTATCGTTTATTTTATTAACTTTGTTATATTTTCTGTCCGTTAAAGCTCACCTTCAGCTCGCCCATACCACATTCCAGTTCCAGTGTACGTTCTGCTCCCTGAGGATGATATTCATGCTCTCCGGATACACCCGAAAAATCATCGTCGCCCACCATCAGAGTTCCCACTCCGCATTCCGTATGGTACTGATAATCCTCTTTTTTGCCCTGAAGTGTAATATTCATTTCACCTACTCCGCATTCTCCCTGTACGGAATCCGCATCAAGATTCTTTATCATCACCGAACCGGCTCCCACTTCAATTTCTGCTTCCCTGGCTGACATCGTACTGTTTGCCACCAGCTCGCCTGCTCCCACAGAAATTCCCAGGCTTCCTGCCTGAAGATTGTGATCAATGGTAATAATTCCCGCATCCAGATCAATCTCCAGATTTTCAAATTCTGTTTTATCCGGAATGGAAATGGTTATTTTTCTGTTATTTTTGCGCTTAATACTTCGGATTTCAATTTCCTCTCCATCAGAGTGAACTCTCACATTATTATCCGGATCATTGGCGATTTCCACCAGAATCTTATTCCCTGTACATGACTGGAATCTCACTTCATCGTAACGAAGCTCCAGATCCAGGCTCTTAACAGCAGACAATTCGTAGCTTCTGTTTCCCTTTCCGTCATCTTTCTGTGCCTCCAGATATTCTTCCCAGTCCGTTTCCCAGTGATCATCATCATCAAAATAAACATGCTCCATAAAACCATCTCCAAATCTTTCTTTGAGATTCTGAACAAATTTCACACCCTCCAGTGTGGCTCCCATAGATGCTCCGGCCGCGGAAAAACATATACCCAGCACGGCAAAAACCGCGGCTATGATCAGCATGACCTTTGTAAATTTTTTCATGTTCTTGCACCTTCCTTTCTTCCTCTGTCAAAAAGACGCTGAATAAAGTCTGTGGTTTTTCTTATCATACCCGGAAGCAGACGGCCTGCAATCCAGACGAAAGCCACCAGAAAAAGGATTCCTGCTGCTGCCAGAAGACATCCAATCCCCATCGTCAGTATACCGGCAGCAGGATAGGAAAAACAAAGTGCGATCCCTGCCGCAGCGCAGGCAACGCCGCCAATGGTCAGACCCAGAGCCAATGCCCCAATAACAAATGCTGCGATAACCGGCAGCAGGATAATGGTTATAAGTACACCCATCACACCGCCAAAGGCACCTGTAAGGAAGGGGGCACAGAAAACAAGTAAAATGAGAATCAGTACAAGCGGAACAGAAATTCTTTTCTTTCCCGGTCGATACCCCCGCGGCATCATCCTTTCTTCTTCAACCCGGGAATCTTCATATCCTCTTTCCGTATAGGATGCATAATCTTCGCTGCTTTCATTCAGATCTGCCTTAATGATGGCTGCTACCTTTCCGGGACTTCCCAGTTCCCGGATAACTGCTGCTTCATTTTCCGGGCCTGCATCGTCAAAATAATTATTATAATATTCCAAAGCCTCGTCTCTCTCAGCCGCAGATATATCGGAAAGCAGCCGTTTCAGCTGTTCCATAAATTGCGCCCTGTTCATAATTCAATTCCTCCCTCAAACATTCTGGAAATTTTCGATGAATAGTTTTTCCATTCAACCTTGTATAAATTCAGCTGTGCGGCACCTTTTTCTGTCAGTTTATAATATCGCCTGTTTCTTCCTGCATATGCTTTATCATATACTTCCAGACAGTCATCTTTCTGGAGACGGCGCAGCACCGGATAAAGTGTGGATTCCGAAACATCCAGAACTCCCCGCACATCCTGCGTGATTTTATAGCCGTATGTTCCCTCTTTCTCCTTGGATACAACTGCCAGAACAATCGCATCCAAAAGGGCGGCTCCTGTGTTAAAAATCATGTGTTCACTTCCTTTTCCAGCTTACTGTTGTTTTTTATAATATTATATGATTAAATAATATTATTTTGTGAGTAATACTATACGACATATAATATAGTTTTGTCAATAGTATTTTTAATATTTTATAAATCATTTATAATGATACAAAATGATCAGGAGGTTCTCATGGAACAGACTTTTAAATATAAGACACTTCCGCCTGATTTTCTGAAACGGATGGAAGAAATGCTGCAGGAAGATTTTCCTGCATTTTTAGACAGCTATGAGCAGCCCCGCACCTATGGACTGCGGGTAAACACTGCCAAAATCAGCTGCGAAGAATTTGAAAAAATTGTCCCTTTTCCTGTACGCCCGATTCCCTGGACCAAAAACGGCTACTTTTATGAAGAAGACAGCAGGCCTTCGAGATGCCCTTACTATCAGGCAGGCCTTTACTATCTTCAGGAGCCCAGTGCCATGACTCCGGCCTCCCGGCTCCCTGTTGAACCCGGTGAATATGTTCTGGATCTCTGTGCTGCCCCCGGAGGAAAAGCTACCGCAGCCGGCGCCGCCCTGAACGGTGAGGGACTGCTTGTGGCAAATGATATCAGCACCTCCCGGGCCCGGGCACTTCTCAGAAACCTGGAGCTGTTCGGAATTTCCAATTCTTTTGTCACAAACGAGACTTCTCCGAAGCTTGCCGCTGCTTTCCCCGGATTTTTTCATAAAATCATCCTGGACGCTCCCTGCTCCGGCGAAGGCATGTTCCGTAAAGAAGAGGCCCTTGCCAGAGACTGGACACCGGAAAAATCCCTTGAGCTTTCCCTGATCCAGCGCCAGCTCATAGAGGATGCGTATACCATGCTCCGCCCAGGCGGTATGCTCCTTTATTCCACATGTACCTTTGCGCCCATAGAAAACGAAGGAACCATTTCCTGGTTTCTGGAACGTCACCCGGATGCAGAACTGTCAGACATTCCTTCCTATTCCGGTTTTTCTCACGGAGAACCTTCCTGGGGAAACGGCAGTGAAGAACTGAAAAAATGTATCCGGATCTTTCCTCACAGAATGGATGGCGAAGGACATTTCATGGCATTGCTGAAAAAGCCGGGAATCTGCGGCACTTCATCCCCGGTATTCGCCTGCCGCCCCGACAAAAATTCAAGAGCTTATATGGAAGAATTCTTCCGGGAGATCGACATGCGCTCCCTGGGCGGCACCCCTTTCCAATGGGAACGTGTGGAAATCCGGGGAGGCAAGGCTTATTACCTGCCGCCGGAAACTTCTGCCGTCCGTGGTCTTTCTTTCCTTCGCAACGGACTTTATCTTGGCGATATCAAAAAGAACCGTTTTGAACCGGCCCAGCCGCTGGCACTGGCATTTCAAAAGGGAGATGTGGGGGCATGCATTTCTCTTTCTGTATCCGATCCACGGCTGCCACGTTACTTTAAAGGCGAAACACTGAATATCGAGCCATCGGAGGCCCCGCACAAAAAAGGCTGGCACCTTCTGTGCGCTGACGGATATCCTCTGGGCTTTGGCAAACTGGTAAACCAGACGCTGAAAAATAAATACCCTGCAGGCTGGAGAATCTGATTTCTCCGCCCCAGGGTATCATTTTTATAACAATATTGCTTTTCCAAGAGTAAAGGAATAAATATAAATTTCCTTTACTCTTTTTTTTGTCATACGTTCCAGCGCCAGTGCATAATCCTCCAGCTGTACATGATACATATCGATCAGCTTCTGCTCCTGTCCGGCCAGAATGTAATCTGTCTTATAATCAGTCAGAACGATTTCATCTCCCTCATAGAAAAAAGCATCAATGATTCCCTGAATCAGAACATTTTCCTTAGAACTCCATGAAGGATCCAGTTCCCCGGCAGGCCTTGCAATCACAAAGGGCTGCTCCCGACAGAGACGCCCGTCCAGGGCAGCTCTGGTCATTCTCTGTCCGAGGGAAGAATCCAGAAATCTTCTCAGATCCTGTACCCGCACGCATTCTGCCTGTTCCTGCTGCAGCTTCCGGCTTAGCACCAGCTCTTCAATCTGTTCCCGAAGCATTTCGTCTGTCTCAGTCTTACCGTAATCCAGGCACTCCATAACCCGATGATATGACGTACCTCTCGATGCTCCTGTGAAAGCTTCTTCCTGGTTTCCCATGAAAGCCGGAATCAACGGAACAATATCCGGTTCAAAAAACAACGTTTCTTCCTTTTCACCGGAATCATGATAGCTGCGCTTTTTTAATTCTGAAACACTGACCTTCACAGGAAGCTCCCTGAGATATCCGAAAGGATACTGAAAATCAAACCGCTCATGGATCTGTTCCCGTATATGAGGATCGTAAACCCTTTCAAAGTCCCATTTTTCCAGACATTCTTTCTGCAGAAGATTTTCTGTTCCGGACACTACCGCACTTTCCATGAGCATGGATGCAGTAATTTTGGATATGATAATTTGCGCATTTTCGTCCGGAAGTCTTACGCTTCCGGGCGCAAATATTTTGTATTCATCAAACAATTCATCCATACACGAATGACGGGCCAGCACCGGCAAAAGAAAGGACCAGTAGCTTCTGCTTTTCATTCGCACCCCAAGAGGAATCTGCAGGGCATCCTGACGGCGGAATCTCTCCAGTTCCAGAAGCTGTTTTTCCAGCTTTCCCACCGTTCCTGTGAGAATCAGCTTTTCTCTGGCGCGGGTCATGGCTACATACAGCACCCTCAGCTCCTCTCCCAGGCTTTCCGTAAGAATCTGTCTCCTGAGTACCTGCTTCATAACAGAAGACACAATAATTCTCTCCTCGGGAAAAATGGCATCTGCTCCGATTCCCAGATCGGGGTGAATGAGAAGCCTGGCATTTACATCCTGAAAATTAAACTGCTTTCCCATGCCTGCTGCTATGACAACAGGAAATTCCAGTCCTTTACTTTTATGAATGGTCATAATCTGTACAGCACCCTTGCCGGCACCATCCAGGTTCACTTCTCCGAAATCCACATCATATTTGTGAAGATGCTCAATATACCTTACAAAATTAAATACACCACGATAGCTGGTTTTTTCATAATCAAGAGCTTTTTCCACAAGCATGGACAGATTTGCACTGCGTTGTGCACCATCAGGAAGCGCTTTCACGTAGTTGCCATACCCCGTTTCACGCAGGATCCTTAAAACCATCTGATGAACCGGTGTATATGCAGCCATCTGCCGGAACTTTTCCAACTGCTCCCTGAAATCTTCCAGCCTGGCTTTCAGCTGCTCTTTTTCCGGATCCACCGCAAAAAGCTCCAGCTGGCCGTCTCCCAGATATTCCAGAACACAGTCATACAGCATTTTCCCCTGGCTGCTGCCGCGAATAAGTGCCATTTCCTGGGATGTACATCCCACAATGGGAGAACGCAGTATTCCTGCCAGAGGAATATCCTGGCGCGGATTATCACAGATCTTCAGATAATTTAAAACCGTGACAACCTCCGGTGCGGAAAAATATCCTGTTTTGGAAACAGTATAAGAAGGGATTCCCTGAGAAGAGAGGACCTCCGAAAAAGTCTCCGCCCAGCCGGAAGCCGTCCTTAAAAGAATCACTATATCCCTGTATTCTACCGGCCGGTACTGTCCGGTTTCTTTATCTGTCACCATCTGCTTACCAACAATTTCCCGTATCTTCCGGCTTACTGCCAAAGCCTCCAGTTCACGGGCAGTTTTACTTCCCTGCTCATCCTCCAGTTCTTCTCCGTCTTTCTCCACCAGAAGAACCTCTGTTTTTACAAAATCCGGATTCTCTCCTTCCGGAAATACAGCGCCCGGATAAAGAGCCGCCGCATCATCGTATGTGATTCCCCCAAGATCCTCTCCCATAATCTGACGAAAAACATAATTTACACTGTCCAGCACCTGCTGCCGGCTGCGGAAATTTTTGTGTAGATCGATGCGCTGTCGCGGAGAATCCTCTGCGGTATAGCTTTTGTATTTTTCCATAAAAAGCTCCGGACGTGCAAGACGAAACCGGTAAATACTCTGCTTGACATCTCCTACCATAAATATATTATTGCGCTTTTTGGCCCATCCGGACACACACGTTGTCAAAAGCTCCTGTACAAGATTACTGTCCTGATATTCATCCACCATAACCTCATCATACTTCATGGAAAGTTCCCTGGCAGCTTCACTCATATGATATACCCCGTCTTTTTTCTCCACCAGAATTTCAAGGGCAAAATGCTCCATATCCGTAAAATCCAGCAGATTATCCTCCCTTTTGGCTGCTGCAAACCGGTCAGCAAATTCTTTTGTCAGGTTTATGAGCATCTCCACAGGACGTGCGCTGCTGTCAGATATTTCCTTCAGACGTGCACTTTCACAGGGAAAATACCTGCTTTGCAATTCTTTGAGGAGGCTTTTCATATTTTCACGAAGCTCTTTCACCTGTTCTTTTTTCCGCTCTTCCACATCCTGCATTTTTTTCGCAGAAAGACGGGCATAGGCAATCCCGGAAAGCATCTGTGCCATCTGATCATAATCCCGTTCCTCTGCAGCGACCTGCAGCCGGGCCAGAAGCAAAAGATCTTCATCTATGGCGTCTTCATAAAACCATGGGCCTCCCGGCTCCAGGCAGACTCTTTTTGCCTCCTCTGCCAGCTGTACAGTTTCCTGAATATCCTGTTTTGCATAATCCCATAACAATTTCATCCACACTGTATTATTAATTTCATCTTCATCAGATATTTTATAACTGTTCAGACATTCTTCCAGCCATTCATCAGGATAGGGATTGCTCATGGATGCATCATACAGCTTCAGGATCAGTTCTTTTACACCTTCATCAGTTTTACCGGAAGAATAACAATCCACAAAAAACTGAAAATCTGTTCCACCGTGTGCATACGCGTCTTCCATAAGATTCTTCAGCACATCTTCTTTCAGAAGCTTCAATTCGCCTTCATCTGCTGTTCGATATCCGGGATCCAGACCAATCAGATGAAAATAATTCCGGATCACATAGGCACAAAAGCCATCAATAGTAGTGATCTGAGCTGTATGGATCAGCGTAACCTGCCGCTGAAGATGCTCATTTTCCGGATTTTCGCAGAGAGCCTTTTCCAGCGCCCTGGAAATACGCTCCTTCATTTCCCCGGCAGCAGCTCTGGTAAACGTCATGATCAGAAGACGGTCAATATCCACAGGGTTGTCCCTGTCCATGATCTTTTCCAGAATTCTCTGCACCAGCACTGCGGTTTTTCCCGAACCTGCCGCCGCACTGACCAGAATATTTCTGTTTCGCAGAGAAATCACTTTTTCCTGCTCTTTTGTCCAGCTCATACCCATACTACTGCACCTCCTCCTCAAATAATTTCCATATCTCCTTCTGAGAATACTCCTTCAGCCGCCGGAAATCATATCCGGGCAGTCTGCGGTCAAAACCACATACCGTCTGATAGGGACAATACGTACAGGCATTTTTATTACCTCTCTGATAGGGCGAAAGGCTGGCATCTCCTTCCATTATGGATTCCTGAATATTTTTTACTTTATCCTTCACAAAGTGATTCAGCAGCTCAAACTGTTCTCTTGTCGCAACCGATGAGCCCTTACGGAAGCTGCCGTCCTTATTGAAAGAGACAGGAAGCGATTTTGCCGTGGCATCCATTTTCCGGACAAGCCGCGGATCATCTGACGAAAGGCCGTTCATTTTCAGTTCCTTTAATATCTTTTCTCCCACTTCCCCCATATCTGCATTCATTTTTTCCTGAATCATAGGATCCTTTATATTATAATAAAAAACTCCTGCCGGCAGGATTTCCTTACCGGGATGTTTCCTTTTTTCCACCTCTATGGCCCCATTTAAGTAAACCATCAGCTGAAGCTGCAGACCATGATACAAAGCAACAAAATCAAATGCGGTATTTCCTGTTTTATAATCAATTACCCGAACATAAACCCTGGTCTCTTCCTCCATCACATCCACACGGTCAATCCGTCCTCCGCCAAAAGAAACCTCAAAGCCTTCCGGCTGAAACTGGCCGTTTTTAAGCTGCTCCTGCAATGCCCATACAGTACGGTGAAGAATTTTTCTTGTACGTTCGATCATATAGCTGTTGCGCGCGCTGCTTTTCAAAATCGTATTGCCATAATCTGCCGCGATTTCGTCCAGGCACTGATCGATCATTTCATTTCTCAGATCCTCCGTAAGCTCCGCCCAGGTCAGTCCTTTTTTTCGCACTTCAACTGCAAATCGCTCCAGCGCAAGATGCATCACGTTTCCCATATCAGCAGAACGGAATTCATATTCCGCACGTTCTGTCAGCTGCAGGCCATATCTTAAAAAATGGGCAAATGCACAGGCACAGTACTGTTCCAGACGCGTTGCACTTTCCGGAGACAGCTCTCCATAAAGAATTTTCGCCACGCTTTTGCTGATTACGTCTTTTGGCTTCCTTGTATAAGACGCTTTTACAAGCGAACGAACCACAGGCCCATAAACAGGACTCCTGAGATACCAGCTGTACAGCTCTGCAAAAACAGGATCTCCTTTTTCAAAAGCCGCCTCTGATAGCCCTTTCAGAAAATATTCTATTCCCGTTCCGGGAAGCTCCAGCTTTTCCACAGGATCCTTCCATTCTCCTGCCAGCTCCTCCACAAGATTTGGGAACAGAGTTTTTATATTCCTAATCAGGTAAGCAGGAGTGATCGCTTCCCCCTTGTTATTGGACAGACTGTAAGAAAGTGTCAGATAACAGCTGGGCTTTGTCAGATTCAGATACAGATAAAATCTCTGCATATTCATCTGTTCCTTTGGCCCCGGTGCCAGTTCCACTCCCGCACTTTCAAAAAACTCCCGGTCCAGCTCTGTGAGAAAGCCTCCCACATCCGTATTTTTCGGAATATTTCCTTCATTTACCCCCACAAAAAATAATGCCTTCACATCCTTCAGACGTGTTCTTTCCATGTCGCCCACAAGAACCTGGTCCATACTTGGTGGGATCAGCGCCACCTCTGCCTTGGAAAGTCCGGTCTCCAGAAGCTGCCTGAATTCCTGCCGGTTCACTTTTTCTTCTCCCAGAATTTCGACCATTTTATCAAGAAGATTCATAACAATACCATAAACCTGGCCATATTCCTTCTCCATGGCTTTGTTTCCCATCCGGGAAAAAGCCTCCTCTTTTTCCTTTAATTTCTTCTGGATACCGCACTGCACAATAAACTGATAAAAAATACGGCAGAACTGCTCCACTGTTTTCTTTTCACCGGAAAATCCCTCCGCGAGAAGTTTCACCTCTGATACAAATTTCTCCCGAAGCTCATTTAACGAAAGAAGCTCCTCCGGGGCCATCCCCCTGTATATACGCACCCATTTTTCTTCCCAGCGTGAAAACCCCCGAATTCCCAGTGCGATCACATAATTTTCCAGTCTGTCTGCCTCTTCCTTCGTCACATCAGACATCTGACAGCGCAGATACCGGAAAACACTTTTGTAGGAAAACCCTTTCACTACCATCTCCATAGCTGCCCGCAGAAATTCAACAAAGGGATTCATAAGCACAGAATGCTTCTCATCAATAAAGAACGGAATTCCCGCCTCTTCAAAAACCTGTGCCGCAAGACTTTTATATTCCTCCAGGTTTCCTGTGATCACCGCCATCTCACCGTAATGAAGTCCCTTAACACGCACCAGGCGCGCAATCCGCCGTGCTGCTTCTTCCATCTCCTTTAAAGGATTTCCGGCGGCAAATATCTGTATTTCTTCCTGTTCCTTTTCATAGATCTCTCTTTTATAACGAAAGAGATTTTTTTCCAGAAACCCCAGTGCCGGTGCCTGGGCAAAGCGCGACTTATTTCCCGATTCCAGCATTATGGGCGGCAGGATTTCCTTCGTCAGCCCTGAAAGTGAGTGCATCATTTTTTTACTCATGTAAAAAAGCTGATGGGAACCATCTTTTCCCCCGGCAGCTTCAATATCCATTGTAACCGTCACCCAAACCTGATCACACAGTATAAGCAATTCCCGGATCACCTTATTCTGAATGGGAGTAAAGCCTGTAAACCCATCCAGGAGAATGGTGCTGCCTGCCACTTTTTTTGAAAAGGGCAGTACCTTCATCAGGACATCCATTACCTCCTCACCGGTCATATAATGATCCTGGAGATAGCCGCAAAAGGCCCTGTAAAGCACTCCCACATCATGAAGCTTCATACTTAAAAGTGCTCTGTCCTTTGACATCTCCTCCATCTTTTCCAGATCCTCAGCAGAAATGTCATACTGCATAAACTCAGACAAAAGAGACTTAACCTCGTCCAGATATCCGGGCTTTTTCATCTGACTGCCAAGATAGGGCAATTCCTTCTGATGAAGCTGGACCATTTTCTGAAGGACCATACTTTTTCCAGTATCCTCCAGAAGCTTCCTGTTGTCCCCGCCCACCTCTTCGAACACTCGATAGGCCAGCCGGTCAAAGCTCAGAATATCAATATTTAAAACTCCCTGTCCCGGACTCATTTCCACCAGAGTTTTCTGCGTCTGCATGGTAAACTGCTCCGGAACGATCACATAATAGGTTTTCTGTGGGTTCATTCCTGCCTGCTCAATTATACGCTCATAAGCGCAGCAGGATTTCCCGCAGCCACTGCTGCCAATGATAAACTGTAAAGACATGAGAATCTCCTTTCCCACATAAAGTGTTTATATTTTATCATAAACAGGCACAAATGATAATAGGATATAAAAAGTAAACCAGGAGGCGCGTACCATGAGCTCCAAAACAAAGATTATTGTCCTGCATATGAAAGAAGTGATCTATACTGCTATTTTTGCTTTTCTGGCAATTTTACTGGCCATCCTTCTGTTTTTTATGTTCGGATCGGGAAAAGCAAAAAATCCCCCTCAAAAAGAAACTTCCAGATATACAGCCGGAATTTACAATTCCTCTGTCCGGATCGGTGAGAATTCCTTTGATGTGGAAGTAACCGTGAATTCTGACCGCATTCAGTCCATTCGTCTTGTTAACCTGAGCGAAAGCACCGCCGCCATGTTTCCCCTCATGGAACCGGTCCTGGAATCACTGGCAAGCCAGATCTATACCTCTCAGTCACTGGAAAACATTGAGTACCCCGAGGACAGAAAGTATACATCCGTAATACTTCTGGAAGCAATCTCCCAGGCAGTAAAAAAGGCAGAGAACATTTGACGTTCTCTGCCTTTTGTTTTATCAGCCATACTGTTTTTTATGACAGCCCTTCCAGCTGTTCCATCCATACAGCCGCACTGGCATCACTGGGCATGCGCAGATCCCCTCTTGGGGACAAAGCCACGCTTCCCACCTTAGGACCATCCGGCAGGCAGGAACGTTTAAACTGCTGGGCAAAAAATCTCCTGTAAAAAATCTTCAGCCATTTCAAAATCGTTTCTTTATCGTAGATTCCTTCAAAAGTCAGACAGGCAATACGATAGATTTTTTCCGGATCAAAACCGAAACGCAGCATATAATACAGATAGAAATCATGAAGCTGATACGGTCCCACAAGATCTTCCGTCTTCTGGGCGATTTTTCCATCCTTGGGAGGAAGCAGCTCCGGAGATACCGGAGTATCCAGAATATCAAGAAGAACCGAACAAAGCTCCTCATCACCGCAGGTATCTGCATAATAACGTACAAGATGACGTACCAGCGTTTTCGGAACAGAAGCATTGACTCCATACATGGACATATGGTCTCCGTTATAAGTGGCCCATCCCAGTGCCAGCTCTGACAGATCACCGGTTCCTACAAGAATGGCTCCTTCCTGGTTTGCCATATCCATCAGTATCTGCGTTCTCTCCCTCGCCTGGCTGTTTTCGTATGTCACATCATGGATTTCGGGATCATGACCGATATCACGGAAATGCACATTTACTGCTTCTTTTATGTTAACTTCAGAAAGCTTTGCCCCAAGACACCGGCTTAACTTACATGCATTCTGATACGTACGGTCTGTAGTTCCGAAGCATGGCATAGTCACACAGTGAATCTGTCCTCTGGGCGCCCCCATCAGGTCAAATGCTCTTGCAATGACAAGAAGAGCAAGGGTGGAATCAAGGCCGCCGGAAAGCCCCACCATAGCCCTCTCACTGTGCACATGGCGAAGACGTTTCTTTAATCCCATTGCCTGAATATTCAGGATTTCCTCACAGCGCTGATCTCTTTCCTCCTTCGCAGAAGGAACAAAGGGATCTCCGGGATATTTTCGGGTAAGAACGGTTTCTTCTTTTTCAATATGGAAAGGTATCCACAGATGGCTGTCTCTATCCTGTGCCGGATAAGTGGAGAAGCGCTGCCGCTCATCACTCAGTCTCTGGACATCAATTTCTCCATAAGCCACACCGTTCTGGAAACGTTTGCTTTCTGCGAGAATGGCACCATTTTCAGCAATGATGTTCTGTCCTCCGAAAACAAGATCCTGACTGGATTCTCCCTCACCTGCCGTGGCATAAATATAACCACAGATCAGTCTTGCTGACTGTCCGGAGATCAGCCTTCTTCTGTAGGAATCCTTTCCAACCATTTCATCACTGGCCGAAAGATTTACAATAATATGTGCCCCTGCCTGTGCATGACGGATACTGGGCGGCTGGGGAACCCACAGATCCTCACAGATTTCTGCCGAAACTGTAAGCTCCGGCAGCTCTTCACAGCCAAAAATCAGATCTGTTCCAACAGGAATGTCTTCTCCGTTTACAGTGATATAATCCCATCCTTCTTCTGCAGAAGCAAAATGGCGCTGCTCATAGAATTCATTATAATTTGGAATACATGTTTTCAGGACAAATCCAAGAAGGCATCCTCTGTTTAAAACAGCTGCCGCATTGTACAGCTTTCCCTTATGGCGAAGAGGCATTCCCACAAAAATCAGCCCGTCCACATCTTCTGTCTTTTCCCTGATTTCTTCCAGCGTTTCCCATGCACTGTCCAGAAGGCGGCGCTGCCAGAAAAGATCATGGCAGGTATATCCTGTAATACAAAGCTCCGGAAGAACCATGATTTTGGCTCCTTCCTTCTGCATTTCACCGATCAGGCGCAGTATTTCTTTTTTATTGGCACTGCAGTCCGCCACAGTAACAAACGGTGTGGCAGCAGCCACCTTAACAAACCCCTGTTTCATAATTGTTCCCTTTCCTCAGTCCTATGTGAATTTTATTTGCACTTTCTTAATATTTCCTTGAGCTCTTCCACACTGAATTTATAATTTTTATTACAGAAATGACAATTCAGTTCAATTTCCTTTCCTTCCTGGATCATTTCATTCAGATCTTTACGTCCGATACTTATTAACGCTTTTTCTACTCTTTCCTTGCTGCAGTTACAGTAAAACTGCGTATCGATTCTGTCATTGATCTCCACATCAAAGCCTTCCAGCACCTTTTCCAGAAGGCTCTCCGGTGTATGTCCTTCCTCAAGCAGAGATGTAACAGAATTGATTTTCTGAATATTTTCTTCCAGATGTGCAATTACACTTTCCTCGGCAAAAGGCATAAGCTGCACGATAAATCCACCCGCCTGGCGGACCGTGTTTTCTTTATTCATTAAAACGCCCAGTCCCACCGCAGAGGGAACCTGCTCACTGGTTGCAAAATAATAGGTAAGGTCTTCTGCTATCTCACTTGTCTGAAGTGCCACCTGTCCTGAATAGGGTTCTTTCATACCCATATCTTTAATAACATTAAGAATACCCACTCCTACTGCGCCGGCCACATCCAGCTTTCCTTTGCTGTTTGCAGGAATCCGCACATCCGGATTGCCTACGTAGCCTTTGACATTTCCTCTGGAATCAGCAGTAACCGTAATGCCCTGAAGGGGACCACCCGCTTTGATCTGAAGGGTAAGGATGTCCTTATCGCCCTTCATCATAACTCCCATCATGGCACCTCCTGTGAGAAGACGGCCAAGAGCCGCTGTTGCCACAGGACTTGTATTATGATCCCTTCTGGCTGTTTCCACCATATCTCTCGTAACTGCGGCAAATGCACGAATCTGGTTATTCGCCGCCATTGCTCTTACAATATAATCACTCATTTTTTCCTCCTGTATGTTTCCGGCATTCTCTGGCAATATATGTCAGACGGCCGCTGGTCTCCTCCGGTGTCTCCATGGTATAGGCATCATAAACTGCCAGCAGCTCCAATCCGGCTTCTTTAATCATTTTTGTTATAATTTCTTCAGGATATGCACGCTGATAATGAACTTCCTCGCTCTTTTCGTACAATCCATCCTCCCTTGGAAGAAACAGGGCCAGCTCATATACATTGATTCCTGTTTCCTCGTCATAATCATTTTCCCAGATAAAGCTTCCTTCCGGACGGTTTTCCGCAATGGTCTGGTTTCCCAGCAGCTTCTTATATTTATAAACGGTATTCATATCAAAAATAAACAGCCCTCCGGGATCCAGATAATTATTTACAAGAGAAAAAACCTCTCTCAATTCATCTTCCTCCAGCAGATAGTTCATACTGTCACAGACACTGATCACTGCACGGACTGTTCCGTACAGTTCAAATTCCTGCATATCCTGCATAAGGTAAAGAATATCATGACCGGACACCACACGTTTCTCCATGGCTTCTGCCAGCATCTCTTCTGAATTGTCCACTCCGATCATGTCATATCCTGCAGATGCCATCAGCTCTGTCATTGTACCTGTCCCGCAGCCCAGCTCCAGCACAAGACCGTCTTCAATACCATTCTCTTTCAGTATAGTACAAAGATACCGGGACCATTCTTCATAATTCACATTATCCATGAAAAGATCATACACTTTTGCAAAATCACTATATGCCTCCATGCCAAACCTCTCTTCTTTAAAAGGGATATTTCTTTCCTTTCCTGCTTATCATAATATCACAGTATGGATAAACTTGCAAAAAAAGATTCAGGCAGACGATAACATGTATCGCCCGCCTGAGCCTGCATACCGGATCTGCACCGGAATTCTTTTTTATTCTTCGCTGTAATCGTAGTCAATCGGCATGTAAGAAACGTCTGCTGCCTCACCGTGATAGTAGTAATCCACGCCATCCTGATCGTAAACGTCCTCATCATTAGCAAAACTGTAGCTGTTTCCGTCATCATCATACCAGTTTCCGGCTCCGTCATTATAAATAACGATATTCTGTCCATCAGAGTTACGGTAGATGGTTCTGGTCTGCTCTGTATCATAAATAGCATCATCGCTGGAACCGGAGGAATCAGAATCTGTGTAAGTGTCATCAGATGTTCCGTCAGAAACTGCAGTGTCCGCGGTACCCTCGGTTGTTCCGTCCGCTGTGGTGCCATCTGCTGCTGTTCCATCTGCCGCAGTGCCGTCTGCTGCTGTTCCATCCGTTGCTCCTGCTGTCGTTCCGTCTGTTGTTCCTGCAGTGGTGCCGTCCGCCGTTCCTGTTGTGGTTCCCGCGGATGAAGCAGCACTCTTCAGAGAAGAATCACCAAGGATCTGGAAGCTTTCAATGGCAGTCTTCACATTGGTAAGTGTTCCCGCATCATCCTTTGTCACGCTTCCGGCAATGTTGTAGTATTCCGTGTCATTGGCAAATACTTTATTTACCGCATAAGCTACACCGTCTGTCTTCTCAGTATTCAGATATTTCACCGTATAGGAGTAAACGCCGATTCCATTCACATCCTGTGTTGTGTAATCCTGAATTTCAAAATCTGTTCCTTCTTCCAGATCAGATGCCCGCTCCAGGGAAACTGCCATATCCTGTGTGCTGGGGATAACTGCAGAATTCATCTTTTCTTCCCCTGCACCATGAAGAATCAGAATCTTGCCCTGATCCGGAGACTCGAAGCTCACCATATCTGCTTCATCTGTCTTATTGGCCCAGGTTGCATCCGGAAGTTTGATGGAAATGGAATTTGTATTAGATGTATATGTGGTATCCTGTACATCAGCCGCAATCACGGTCGGAGTAGGATCCGGTTCCTTTGTAGGTTCCGGAGTCGGAGTACTCTCCACAACCACCTGCTCCTCCGGCTCATCGCCGCCAAAAAAGCTACACGCTGACATTGTACAGGAAAAAGTAAAGGCTATTGCCAGAATTGCAAAAATCTTTTTATTTTTCATAGTATCCTCCTTTAAGAATCCTCGTAAGCTCATTCGTATTTTACGATTTTATTACAAATTTGTCAACAAGTTTCAATTTTTTGTTTGTGAAGGGTTTGTGAACTCATACATGTAAAGCTCATGCAGAGCCCTGGTTGCAGCAATATACCTTGCCTGTCGTGCCAGACTGCCTCTGTCCTCCATAGGAAAAACAGAAAATACCTGGTCAAATTCCAGCCCTTTTGCAAGATAAAAAGTGGTGACTGTCAGTCCTTTGCAAAATCTGGTACTGTCGCGATGAAGATAGGATAATCCCTTCTTTGTATCATACCCTTCAGCCTGAAGCATCTTCTCCAGAATCGCATATGCACATTCTGCCTCTTCCCTGGTACGCATAATCACCGCCGCCGTCTCAAAACCGCCCTCTCCCAGCTTCAGCTCCTGCACTGCCGCATGAAGGGCCTCTTCCATGCTCTCCCGATTTTCTGTCACAACCGGCTTTCCATGACGCTCAAAAAGCTCCATATCCGTAATTCCTGCCAGTTGATTGGCATAAGAAGCAATTTCCCAGGTATTCCGATAACTTTTATTCATCACGATTTTCCGGATATTCTTTCCGAAAATCCCCGGAAGGAAGGTGAGAACATCCTGACAATGATCATCCATGGTCTGTGCCTTGTCCCCCAGAATGGTCATGCGACAGGAAAACATCATACGGATGATTCTGTATTGAAGCCGGGAATAGTCCTGCATCTCATCAATTACAAGATGCTTGATCCCTATTCGATCCTTAGACCCCTGTAGACGATATTTCAGATAAAGCATGGGATACACATCCTCATAGGAAAGCTTTCTCTTTTCCAGGGGAGCATCCGGCAGCGGCAAAAATCCTTCCCGCTCCAGAAGTTCATTGTAAAGACGGTAAATATCCCGCGTTTCATACATATCGAGAAATTTTTCCATAACAATCTGCCGTTCTTCTTCTGACATATCGCTTCCCCTCAGGGTTTCCACTTCATCGATAAAATATTCAGCCACTTCCTCCATTCTGGAAAGCAGAGGAATATCTGTGAATTTAAAATAAAACAGTTCTATGATCTCTGCCTCTGTTTTTGTAAAGCCTCTGTACTCCACATCCTTAAAATTCATCAGGCTGTCCTCCAGCTCGGTCACAAACATCTCAATTCCGTCCAGAAAGTCCTGAGACTGCTTTTCCTCATAGCCGGCAGTAAGCTCGGGATATTTTAAAACCCTTTCAATCTGATCATAGCGGTCTTCACAGTCGGATACCACATCCTTCAGCTGTTTATAGGCAAACAGGTCAAAGCTCATTTCCCGGATATTCTCTTCTCCCAGTTCAGGAAGTATATGCGAAATATAATCTGAAAAAACTCCGTTAGGCGAGAGAATTAAAATATCTGAAGATTTCAGAGTTTTGCGGTCATGATACAGCAGATAGGCAATCCTGTGAAGGGCAATGGATGTCTTTCCGCTTCCTGCCGCTCCCTGGATCACCATGATCCTGTCCCTGGTGTTTCTTATTATAGCATTCTGCTCTTTCTGAATTGTACGCACGATATTCTTCAGCTGAACCTCGCCGCATTTTCCCAGCTCTGCTCCCAGAATTTCGTCATCAATCTTAACGTCACTTTCAAATTCATAAACCATCTTTCCCCGGCGGATCTTATATTGCCGCTTGGACGTGATCTCTCCTGTCATTTCTCCCTGAGGAGCTTCATAGGCGGCAGGGCCTTTGTCATAATCGTAAAACAGACCGCTGACCGGTGCCCTCCAGTCATAAATCAGAGGAATTCCACCGGTTTTCTCAGCAAAATTACCGATTCCTATATAAAATGTTTCCGCTTCCGCTTCTCCTTCATAGCAAAAATCCACCCGTCCGAAAAAAGGCGAATCCAGCATCCTGCGAAACCGCTGTTTCAGCAAAAGCTGCTCCTGATTGGCATTTACCTGATGAAGAAGTGCCTGCTGGTTATCATAATCTTCATATCCATACTGATCCATCTCCGTATAGTTTTCCCAGTAATATTCATGCATGCCTTCGATTTCTTTTTGTCCCCGGGCAATAGAAATACTGACTTCCCGTATACGCTCTTTAAGCTTCTCTGTTACGCAGGCCAGATATTCTCTGCCGCTGTCCGGATTACTCATGGCGGCTTCCCCTTATTATTTCTGTCCTCATAAAATTCCTCCTGGATTCTTCTATACTTTCGAATTTACTTATTATATCATACCCATTAATACACAACAAATAAAATTCCAATACAAAAAATATCTTTTTCATGACAATTCAGGGAACTTTTTGTAAATAAAAGAAGAGACACCGGCAAAAAAGCGGCATCTCTTCTCTCAGATCAGATAAACTGATTCGTTCCTTCATCATATTCATAATCGACAGAACGCATCTTTGCCACCAGCTCACCTTTCTCAAGGCCTATAGCGGCACAAAGCTTATCCAGCGACTGATAATTGTCGCGCAGCTGTGTATTCACATAGCTTAATAAAATCATGGGATCTTTTGGTATCATTTCTCTTATTCCTTTATCCGTACTGTAAATTCACCGTCCCTCATGTCCAGTACCAGCGTATCACCGGCATGAACATCTCCGGAAAGAATCTTCCTGGCCGCCAGTGTCTCCACGTATTTCTGCAGATAACGCTTCAGCGGGCGGGCACCGTATACCGGATCGTAGCCATTCTGTATCACATTATCTTTTGCAGCATCGGTCAGCTCAAGGGACAGCTCCTGGTCCGCCAGACGTTTGTCCAGTTCTTTTACCATCAGATCTACTATCATACCAATGTTCTGTTTTGTCAAGGGCTTAAACATAATTATTTCATCAAGACGGTTCAAAAACTCCGGACGGAAATGGGCTCTCAGATCATTCATCACAAGCTCCTCCGCCTCCGGTTTGATTTCTCCGCTCTCATCGATCCCGTCAAGAAGATATGGCGAACCGATATTGGATGTCATGATCAGAATGGTATTTTTGAAGTCTACCGTACGTCCCTGTGAATCCGTAATACGTCCGTCATCCAGTACCTGAAGAAGTACGTTAAAAACATCCGGATGTGCTTTTTCAATTTCATCAAAAAGGACAACACTGTATGGCTTTCTTCGTACTGCTTCTGTAAGCTGGCCTCCTTCCTCGTATCCCACATATCCGGGAGGCGCTCCGATCAGACGGGAAACAGAATATTTCTCCATGTATTCACTCATATCGATCCGTACCATATTCTGTTCATCATCAAAAAGATTCTGGGCAAGGGTTTTTGCCAGCTCTGTTTTGCCCACACCGGTTGGACCCAGAAACAGGAAGGAACCGATAGGTTTGGAAGGATCCTTGATTCCTGCTTTGGAGCGGAGAATCGCATCCGTAACCCGACGGACACCCTCATCCTGTCCGATTACCCGCTCATGAAGCTGATCCTCCAGTGACAACAGCTTGGCCCTTTCGCCTTCCGTTAATTTTGTTACAGGAATCCCTGTCCACCTGGAAATGATTCTGGCAATCTCATCATCCGTCACAGCTTCATGGACAAGCCGTCTGTCTCCTTCACGGGCATTCTGCTCTTCTATCTGAAGCTGCTGGTTCAGGCGGGGCAGAACACCATACTGCAGCTCTGCTGCCTTATCAAGATCAAATTTCTGCTGAGCAATCTGAATCTGTTTATTCACATCCTCTATCTGCTCACGAAGCTTCTGAAGCTTCTCCACAGAATGCTTCTCATTATCCCACTGAGCCTTCTGGGTATTAAATGCATCATTTAACTCTGCAAGCTCTTTCTGAAGCTCTGCAAGACGTTCCCTGCTCAGATTGTCTGTCTCTTTCTTTAATGCAGATTCTTCTATCTGAAGCTGCATGATCTTTCTCTGCTGTTCATCAAGCTCAGCCGGAAGTGAATCCAGCTCTGTCTTAATCAGGGCACAGGCTTCATCCACAAGGTCAATGGCTTTATCAGGCAGAAAACGATCGGTAATATACCGGTTGGAAAGGGTAGCGGCTGCAACCAGCGCACTGTCGGTGATTTTTACACCATGATAAACCTCATAGCGTTCCTTAAGACCACGAAGGATGGAAATGGTATCCTCTACAGTGGGCTCATCCACCATAACCGGCTGGAAACGACGCTCCAGTGCCGCATCTTTCTCAATATACTGACGATATTCATCCAGTGTGGTGGCACCAATACAATGCAGTTCTCCTCTTGCCAGCATAGGCTTCAGCATATTTCCGGCATCCATGGCTCCGTCTGTCTTGCCGGCACCTACGATCAGATGCAGCTCATCAATGAAAAGAATAATATTTCCTTCACTCTTTTTGACCTCTTCAAGCACAGCCTTCAGACGCTCTTCAAACTCGCCGCGGTATTTTGCACCTGCCACAAGAGCTCCCATATCCAGAGCAAATATTTTCTTATCCTTCAGCCCCTCCGGCACATCACCTCTTACGATTCGCTGGGCAAGTCCTTCGATGGCAGCTGTTTTTCCAACACCCGGCTCACCGATCAGCACCGGATTATTCTTTGTCTTTCTGGAAAGGATACGAATTACATTTCGTATCTCCGCATCACGGCCGATAACCGGATCCAGCTTCTGATTGCGGGCCTTTTCCACCAGGTCTTCCCCGTATTTATTCAGTGTATCGTATGTGGCTTCCGGGTTATCACTGACTACCCGCTGGTTTCCCCTTACTGTGGAAAGTGCCTGAAGAAATCTCTCTCTGGTAATACCGAATTCATTCCAGATCTTTTTTATGGATGGGCTGGGATACCTGAGCAGTGCCAGGAAAAGATGTTCTACAGAAACGTATTCATCTCCCATGGCTTTTGCTTCCTCTTCCGCATTAACCAGAGCTTTATTCAGATACTGCCCGAACCTAAGATCCCCTCCGGATACTTTCACTCTGGCATCCAGTGCCTTCTTCACAACATTTATAAAGTATTCTTTATTAATCTCCATCTTCTCAATCAGCTTGAGAATAAGGCTGTCTTCCTGCTGCAGAAGGGAATATAAAAGATGCTCCTGCTCGATCTCCTGATTACCGTATTCATATGCAATCTTCTCAAGATCCTGGACCGCCTGGATGGATTTTTGTGTAAACTTACTTATATTCATATAGGCTTCCCTCCTTACCTGACAGGCTTTCGTCTGTTCTATGTTGAATATAACACTGTTTGTTAGCACTGTCAATAGGAGAGTGCTAATTTTTTGTGAAGATTCTGTGCAATCAGGAATTATTTCAAACACACTGCTCCTTATCCGGTTAAATATTTCATTTTATTTCTCAGATAATTACTGTACTGCATTATATGTAACAAAAGCTCAACAGATATACATATTTAACGAATTTGATTATTCTATGTGCATCCCGCCTGGAATGCTTTTTATTTCATAGGCGAATTTCAAAGGAATTTACTAAATAATAAAAGGCTGCTGCACAACCATACGCGTAAGTTTCTGACAAAACTCCACAACATGAATTATGCAGCAGCCTCTTCTTTATTATTCATTGCATATTATGCTTCTTCATTCTTTTCTTCCGTATCATCCGGTTCTGTATTATGAGCCACATTCATCATAACAACAACGGCTTCCGGATTGGTGAGCAGGTCAATATCTTTGTTGCGCGCAATCTCCAGATCCTTCACACGTATCACATCTCCCACATGCATATTGCTGACATCAATCTTTACCTTATCTATCAGTGCAGCCGGAAGCGCTTTGTAGGAAATCTCACTTAAATTCTCCTGAATAATGCCACCTATAACCTTTTCATGATTTACAAGAATTACCTCCGCAACAGAGTGTACCTTCTCGTTGCTCACCAGAGCCTGAAAATCCATTTCCTCCACCATACGTGACATGGAATTATACTCAATATCCTTAATCAATACATCATATGGCTGTCCGTCAATTTCCAGCATAATCTGGCTTCCCTTATTGTTCGTTTTCAGAAGTCTATCAACATCCTTTTTCTGCATCTTCACAGGAATGGATTTTTCTATTTCTTTGCCAAACATATTTCCTGTGACAAAACCCTCTCTTCTTAATTTTTTTGCCTTCACGTCCATGCTTCTTTTTTCAGCTTTTAAAGTATTCATTTATCTTTTCCTCCAAAAATCTGATTGCTTAGCAGCCTTCAACTTCTTTCAAAGAGGTTTGTTAAGTAACTCTGTTTTCTTATTACGTTTTATATTATAGATGTTATAGAACATTCAGATTAACCAAAAATTATTTTTTTCAGAGTAATTTTTTGTATAAATTATAAATGCATGCAGTATCCACAGATGTCCTGATCAAAATGGAAAACCCAGTCTTCTTTATATTCCTGGATCTGAAATGTTCAACTGGTGGCTACTGGAAATTCTTTGAACCATCCTTCCACTTCTGTGGCAGATATACCGGTTAATCCGGCTGTATCTTCCAAAGAATATCCTCGACGGTACATATTTTCTGCTATTTTTCGGGCCATAAATTTCTCGCCTTCACGTTGTCCTTCAATTTTTCCCTTAAGCCAACCTTCACGTATGCCCTCGTCTTTATACATGAGCATCGCTCCGTCCCATGCTTCACACATATCTTTCGCCTCCATCTTTCCATTTTCCAACACTATGTACTGGTCCAGCATGGCTCCGAGAAACAATCTGCCTGCCAGACTCAATCCGTTTATTTCTCTTTTGTGCTCTTCGATATAAGGTTTCAGATCTTCTTTTTTTCTGCTGTGTTTCATAACCTGAAAAATCATCTTCCATTCCGTATGAAACAGTTCCGGATCCTGTTCATGGATATCTGCTATATGGACATGATATTCCGGAAGAAGATTACAGTATTCCGTTAAACTTTCCGGTATCTGCATCAGTTCCTGTAAGCAATGCTTACTGTTCCACCTTGAATCCCCCAGATATAGGATCTGGTTATATACCGGAATTATCGGAAGCAGCGTTCTTCCGGCTTGTCATACATCATCAAAATGTCGCGTTCTCTTTCCATGCAGTCAATTTTTGATTCAGAATCATTTTTCTTTTGTGTGATTTCTTCCTGTGTTTTCTCTACGTCAGATTCGTCCTGCGGAAAAGCCTCCAGAAACAATCGTTTCTTTCGCTGCTTTTGCGACAGATATTTTGCATCTATTACCTGTTTTCCGTCAAATAAAATGCCGTTAAACAGGTCTGCAAAACGAACCGGATCCTTCAGGTATTCCACAAGAGCCTGATCCTTTAATCCCAGACAATCACCCGCTTTCTGTATTGAATTTCATTACTGTATCAGGGAATCTCTTTACCGAACGGCAAGATAGAATGTAGATACAGATTACCATATACAGAATGAGGTTTCAAGGGGGGATTTGAAGTTTGGAACAGGATTTTATAATATTTTAACATATGGATTTCAAGAACGCAATGGGCTTATAAGCTGATTCCTGCAGTGACCATACGGAAAAGCTGAAAATGCCATAGCGCTTTTATTATTGATCAGACTATCTGTCCAAATTTCTTGCAATGGTCTTTACAACTTCATCTATAATAATAGGCTTTGACAAATGCCCGTTCATTCCGGCATCCAAAGATGCCTGCACATCCTCGGCAAAGGCATTTGCCGTCATTGCAATAATCGGAATAATAACGGCATCCGAACGATTCTGCAAACTGCGGATGGCTTTTGTTGCTTCATAACCATTCATCTTTGGCATCATAACATCCATAAGAATTAAATCAAATGTACCTTTCGGATTTTCAACAAATAATCTCACTGCTTCTTCACCATCGGCAGCTCTGCTGATTTGCATTCCCAGTTCTTCCAGCTGAACAATTGCGATTTCCGCATTCAGGTCATTATCTTCAGCCAAAAGGATCTTCAGACCAGTCAGATCTATATTGCCAACAGAATAATCCTTTTTCTTAACCTCACAGGCTTCCGTAAGCTCCATAGGCAATTCAACGGTAAAAGCAGAACCAACGCCCTTCTTGCTCTCCACAGAAATCGTTCCGCCCATCAGATCCACATATCGCTTTGTAATGGCCATACCTAAACCAGTGCCCTTATACTGGGTCCGGGCACTATTCTCTTCCTGTGAAAACTCGTCAAAAATACGATCGACAAACTCTTCTGCCATGCCAATACCGGTATCATCAATCTGATATCGCACATTGATGTAGTGGTCATTTTTTGCAGGATGGTAACTGGCCGCAAAAGTAACGGTGCCACCATCGTCCGTAAACTTCACTGCGTTTCCAAGAATGTTTACAAGCACCTCCCTGACACGTACTGCATCAGTCAACACATAACGCCTTTCAGGCTCTTCAAGTTTGGTTTGGAAGGTGATATTACGATTGGATAAATAGCCGTACATTATGGTAAGCACCGAATCTGTAACCTCAACAATATCAACAGGCGTTGGTGTGTATTTAATCTTTCCGCTTTCAATACGGCTGATGTCCAACACGTCATTGATAAGAGCAAGCAAATGCTCAGAACTCTCACTGATTTTATCCAGACAATTCTTGATTTCAGGAGGTGGACTATGTTTCATAGCAATATTGGTAAAACCAATAATTGCGTTCATAGGCGTACGAATGTCGTGAGACATATTGTTCAGAAATGTACTTTTTGCAGCATTAGCTGACTCTGCCACCATGCGCAGTTGGTTCAGCTCCCTGTTCGTCTCCTGTTCCACTTTCACCATCTGGCTGCTTTGCTGCACCCTGATAAAACTGATGATCGCCAGCATCATCAACACTACCATAGCTAAAATGAAAACTACCCCCGTTCGAATGGTGGAGTCCATCATATTCATAGTGGTGACTGCCACAGAGTCCGCAGGGCTCAGAAGCATCAGTTTCATGTCAGAGTCATCCAGTGTTGTAATACAATAATAATACTCAGTCTTGTTCAGCAGGATATTCGCTGCAGCAATGCCATCTTTGTCAAGCTGCTCTGTGACTATTTCAAAACTCTGCCCCTGAACATACTCCACTTCTTCCAGAGCCTTAAAAATATTTCTTGCACCAATAACATCGTCATCGTCTGCATCAAAATATGCCATTGTTCCATTGCTTTTGATGAAATAGGTTGCCGCACTGCCACCGTAAGTCGCAGTAGTATAATACTGTTTCACGGTTTTGATATCCTTTAGAAGCACGACATGGGTAAAACGAACATTATCCTTTCCCATTGTGACAGGGGAATCCAATTCCTGTGAAAACACCAGAAAGCATCCATCAATATTGTCAGTTTCAGAAACAAAAGTATGCTGATTTTTCCCATCTATCAAATGAATGATATCATTCCAGATACCCACGGGGCCATCATGGAGATATGCTGTACCCTGCGCATCCAGAAGCATAACCTGGCTTCCATACATATCTGTGCAGAACATCTTTTCCAAACGTGTGATGTTGTTGCACAATTCCTGTTCGTTTTCAAAATGCTTCCCCTGTATAGCGTCATTAAGTCCCGTCGTCAGATTCCAATGGGTCTGAAGACCGCTTTGCAGATTTGCCTTAATCTGAGTTACCATTTCCTCCAACTGATTGGAACGTTCCTCAACAGTCAGCTTCATCAGGGAATTACGCATAAAAACTATGCCCAGCACCAGAAAAACAACCAGAATCATCGCAAACGCAACGGGCAAAAGATATTTAGTTTTTTGTTTTTTCTTTTGCATATAGATGTTCTCCTCAAATCACTTTCATACGCTGCGTGATAAAGACCTGTCTTTGTTCTATCTCAGGATGATGTAATCCGTAGGTTCTTCCAGCTGTCCGCCCTGTTCCACCAAGCACTGTGTCAGGTACCCCTCTTCCTTAGGACCATCAATATTAACTTCAGTGACCCCCATTTTCTCCATTACATCGGACATATACCAGTCGCGATCACCATAAATCAAGAAAGAATACGTTGCGCTGCGATCCAGTTCCTTGCCGTCTATGGTCAGAGAATTGAGTGTATAACCATCATCGTTTTTTGTAATGTCCATCTCAAAACCACTGGAAACATACAGAGTACTGTCATTGCAAACTGCACCACGATTGCCGGTCATCGAAAGTGTCGTTTCCACAAGTGTATAAATCTGATCACCGGTCAGTTCCATAAGCCCCGGCCAGCCACCGTCATTCTTTGCCAGATATGCCAGGTCTTTCTGGGAATAGTCTCCACTATAAATGTCACTGGCTACATAGCAGGACTGCATAAACACCAGATCTACACCTGACTGCCTGCGAATAGTATTTGCAACGGCAGAGGCAGCCTGATTACCATGTTCCGGGGTGAAATCGTTGGAATATTCCGTGTCGATATGAGCCACAATCTCTGTACCAGGTTCTTCTCCCGCCAGCTCCTTATTAAATGCAGCCAATGCTTCCTCCGGTGTCTTTATTTCATCCTTCAGAATCATCTGCACGACATCTTTGGAAATACGGAACATATCATTGGATGCCAGACGGATATACAGCTTATTCTGCTCAACATAAGGCTGCAGATTATCCATCTCAGGCATCAGTTCCAGAGTAACATCTTTCTTATATGGTACCATGTTCTTACCGTAAGAGATATGATCCTGCCCCTGCTGATTGACCATGGCGGTCATGATATCCAAAATCAGTTTTTCACGCTCAGGGTCATCCATACCCTTCTTAGAAGCAGCAATCTGGAAGGTTGGATAAGTCAGATACCAGTTATCCTTCTCCGTCTGACCAAAATACGGCATCAAAAGCACTTCGTCTTCACCACGGCCAGGAAATGAAATGACATCCGCTCCGGTACCACGGAACATAGCTGCTTTGCCTTCACTAAACATTTCCTTCGGAGTTCTGTTGGGATAAGTTGCATCCTCGGCACTCAGACCGGTTTTTTCTTTGAAATCAAAGAAACTTTCGAAAACAGGAATCCATACTTCTTCTGAAAGTTCATTCGTCATACCACTCTCATACTGCTGACGCCATTTACGCCCCTCCAGACTCTGAAGCATTGGAATCGATGCACCCTGCAGAACCTCCATACAGGTATAGTCTGCTTCGAAGTCGGACACAAAGCTGCGAATACCCACTGCCTCAAAAGCCTCACAGGCAGCGACAAAGCTGGCATAGTCTGTAGGAATCGATACATTGTATTCATCAAACAATGTCTTATTAATAATGAGGCTGTCCACCTCCGCACAGGTAGGAAGCCAGTTCACCGACCCATCATCATAAGTATAGCTATCCAGATAGGAACCATAATAAGTGTTGGCCAATTCAGTATTACTCAGATCATACAGATAATCCTTCAGCAGCACTGCATCCTTAAGAGCGAAACGACGAACTGTCAAAATATCCGGCATATCGTCATGATCCTGACGAAAACGATAGTAATCTGTGGAATTGGTGGCCAAAACAAATTCAAACTCCACTTCCGGGAATTGATCACAGAGATACTGGGTATAGCTGTCCAGCATCTGATTACCCCAACAGGCAACTACGACCTTTTCCTTTTCTTCTGCCTGTGACTCCACATTTTCCACAGTTTTTCCTTCTTTTTCACTCTGGTTTCCACAGCCAGTCAGTGTCGTTGCCGCCATAACAAATGACAGCAAAAAGCAAGCAAATCTCTTCATACTTTTTCTCCTTCTTGTAACGTAGTTTTCCCCTTTGAGAATGAATTCTCAGCTATTGCATCATGAAAAACAATACATTGTATATAAAAAAGGCACTTGACTCTGTGGCCACGTACCTTCAACTTACTTCCTGCAGCTGGCTACCATACTGTATTTCAGGTCCTATAGCTTTGCGTCATACTCTTTCGGGTATTTTGCTGATATTATATGCCAAAAGGCAAAATACTGTTAATAATTTATTATATCATACCGTCCCTAAAAAAACAATTACCAGCACTGATTTTCACAGGATATACAAAGCATTTATTCTATTATAATTTCAGGCCAATTAGTCACAAAGCTTTAAAAACCTGTATACATTTTAATCCATATCTTTTATAATCAGTTTAATAACAAAAAGGAGGATTATCGAAATGAAGGGATTTATTCAGGAATTTAAGGAATTTATCATGCGCGGCAATGTTATGGACATGGCTGTCGGCGTTATTGTCGGCGGTGCTTTCCAGAGCATTGTAAATTCACTGGTAAATGATGTGATCATGCCTGTTGTCACCAAAATTACCGGTGGGATTGATTTCAAAAACTGGTTCATCTCTCTGGACGGAAGCCACTATGCTACCCTTGCCCAGGCACAGGAAGCAGGAGCCGCAACTCTCAATTACGGTGTGTTTATCACTGCAGTGATTCAGTTCCTGATCATGGCATTTGTTATTTTCATGCTGGTAAAGGGAATGAATACTTTAGCAGAAAAGACTTCCGCAAAAAAAGAGGAAGCACCGGCTACTCCCACAACAAAAAAATGCCCCTTCTGCAAATCAGAAATCGACATCGATGCCACAAGATGTCCACATTGTACTTCTGTTCTGGAAGAAGCATAGATACATAAAAACGGCTGCCATAAATCCGGTTTTGCAATAAACTGTGGTATATGGCAGCCTTACTTTATTTTTATGCTTCTGCGAAAGAATCCTTGCCTAATCCGCATAACGGACATTCAAAATCTTCCGGAACATCTTCCCATTTTGTTCCCGGTGCAATCCCGCCTTCCGGATATCCTGCTTCCTCATCATATTCCCATCCACATGCGTCACAAACGTATTTCATACTTTTGATCCTCCTTATATAAAATGTATTAACAATTTAAACGTATTATAACAAGCTTTCCCACAAAAAGCAATCACTGCTCTTGTATTTTTGTATTTTCATTTCCTCCGTAGCGTTCGAAGATATGTTTTATGCTCTTGCGTTACCCGGAAACTCTCAACTGCTTTCTGAATGGTTTTATTATGGGTCCATTTTTCCAGACGATGATTTTCCAGATAAGGAACTGCTGCATCATACTGCTTGGCCAATGCCGTGGCAAAAAACCATGCCGCCATCATTTTCACATAGAATGCCTCGCTGTCAACAGCTGCCACTTTCTCCAGATACTCCTCCTGAAAAGCATCATCCAGATAAAACTGCAAAAGCATCCCTATGCCAAACCGTAAAGTAAATTCCTCCTCAGACTGGAGCCACCTGTCAATTTCCGGCAGCAATTCCGGCAGATGCTTTTTGAATACCTTCGGGGAAGTGATATCACAGGTGGCCCAGTTATCAATATAAGGAACGAATTCCCTTGTCTGATGAAGTGCCTTATCAAAATCCTTTTCCTGGGAAATCAGAATTCCGTGAAGGGTATTTTCTTCCAGGTATTCATGAGGAAGGGTCTCCAGAAAGGCTTCTGCTCTTCCATCCTTTCTGAGCTCCTTCGCCAGCTTTCTGAGCGCCGGCACACGCACACCGATGATTTTCTCCAGATTCAAAGTGGGAACAAGACCGGAATGAAACTCCCGGTATTTTTCATCCTTTAAGGCAAATAATTCTTTTCGTATCTCATCACATACAGCCACCTGTAAAATCAGCCCCCTCTCATTCCGCAGTCTTTCCGGCAATCTTACGTGCCACATATACGCCGCTGGCAGACGCATGGGACAGAGAATGTGTCACACCGCTTCCATCTCCGATTACATAAAGACCTTTATATTTTGTCTCCAGATTTTTGTCAATATCCACTTCCATATTATAAAACTTAACCTCAACTCCATAGAGAAGGGTGTCATCGTTCGCTGTTCCGGGAGCAATCTTATCCAGTGCATAAATCATCTCCATGATGCCATCCAGAATTCTCTTGGGAAGTACAAGACTAAGATCACCGGGCGTGGCTGCCAGTGTAGGCGTAACCATTCCTTCCTCGATCCTGCTTACCGTACTTCTCCGTCCTCTGACCAGATCGCCGAAACGCTGTACGATCACGCCGCCGCCCAGCATGTTGGAAAGACGCGCAATACTTTCTCCGTAACCATTACTATCCTTAAAGGGCTCTGAAAAATGCTTGGCCACCAGCAGCGCAAAATTGGTATTCTCTGTCTGTTTTTCCTTATCCTCGTAGCTGTGTCCGTTAACCGTAACAATACCGTTGGTGTTTTCATTAACCACGATTCCATAAGGATTCATGCAAAATGTACGTACATTATCCTCGAATTTTTCTGTCCGGTAAACGATCTTGCTTTCATAAAGCTCATCGGTAAGATGGGAAAAAATCACTGCCGGAAGCTCCACACGCACCCCAATATCCACACGGTTGGATTTTGTGGGAATATCAAGCTCATTGCAGACCTTTTCCATCCATTTGCTGCCGCTTCGTCCCACCGATATTATACACTGCTCACAGTCGTCAAAGGTATTTCCATGATAAATGCGGTAACCGCCTTCTATGACCTCCAGACGGTCCACCGTAGTACTAAAATGAAAATCCACCTTATCTTTCAGTTCTCTGTAAATATTTTCCAGAACAACATAATTAATATCTGTGCCCAGATGACGAACAGACGCATCCAGAAGCTTCAGCTTATTCTGCATACAGAGCTTTTTAAATTTTGTCTGTGCCGTAGAGTACATTTTTGTCCCTTCCCCGCCATGGGAAACATTGATCTCATCCACGTACTCCATCAGCTCCAGAGCTTCTTTTTTACCGATGTATTCATAAAGTGTACCGCCGAAATCATTGGTAATATTATATTTTCCGTCAGAAAAGGCTCCTGCACCGCCAAAACCGCTCATAATCGCACAGGTCTTACATTTTATGCAGCTTTTTACTTTTTTTCCGTCAATGGGACAATGCCTTTTTTCCAGTGCATATCCTGATTCAAAAACCCCCACCTTCAGAGCCTGATTCTTCTGCATAAGCTCATATGCTGAAAAAATACCTCCCGGTCCTGCTCCCACAATAATCACATCATATTTCATTTTCGTTCACCTCGTTTTTCTTTGCGTATTTCATGTTCCGGATTATTTGTAAAGAATGATTGCCACACCTGCATCAATATTGTTGTATATCTGTTCCGCAGCACTGTAGGGCAGATTCACACATCCGTGAGAACCTGATGTTTTGTATATATTTCCTCCAAAAGAACTCCTCCAGGTTGCATCATGAAGCCCCTGACCGTCAAAAAATGGCATCCAGTACTGTACTTCTGTCCGCCATCCGTTCTGGGCATCATCTCCGGTAAGAACAGACGGGCTTTCTTTATATGCCAGCGGAAATACACCCGTCTGGGTTTCTGTGTTTTTTGAAACACAGCCGGAAACAATATCACTTTCCACCACAAGTGCTCCATTTACATAGAACCAGAGATGCTGCTCAGTCAGATTCACTTCTACATAAGTACCCAGAAGATCATCGGTTCCTTCCCGGGCATACCCGGAATACGAATAAACCGGTTCCCTCTCTGCAGCTGTATTTGATTTGATATCTGCAAGAAGCTGCAAAAGCTCTCCTTCTTCATCAATACGGTATCCATATTCGTTAAGCGGACCTGATATGGTTACATCTGTTCCCAGCGATGTATGAAAAACCCGCTCATTATATATCGTATTATATTTTGCCGCCAGCTGTGAAATATATTCCCGCGCAGCGTCTTCATTTACAGATGCCGTATCTCCTGATATCACCAGCCAGTTCTGAATAGTGTTCCAGTCAAGAACCTCTGTCTGGCTTCCAAAATCATATGTTATCGATGCTTTCGTGTACTGGTTGTAAATATTACACAGATTATTAAGCTGTGCATCATCTTTTGTGATTTCCGGTTTTATATACAGACTGTCCGTAATATCCACTGAAATATCCGTCTGTGTCCTGTCTCCTGTCATCCAGTCTTCAACAGACTGTGTCACAAGAGCCTGAAAATCACTGTCTTCAAATTCCGTTCCGTTTTCCTCCTCCTGTACATGATATGTCCGGGAAGCCTCATCGTATACAAGCACAGCATTCTTCCTGGCAATTCGAGGCTCACTTAAAGACTGTGCAGATATTCGGGATGTAAAAGTACTTTCATCCACTGTAAAAGGAATGGTAACGCGATAGGATTTTCCTTTCAAAATGTTTCCAAACATAGATGACAGACTGGTCCGCTGACGATCATTTACCTCCCCAAGAAGAGATCGAAGCACATCTGTATCCACAGAGTAACCCAGTTCCTCCAGCGTTGCGCTGAAAACTTCTTTATTATTCTCATTAATATGTACTGTGGGAATCAGCTGCCCCTCCTTCAGCTGCTCCAGCACTTCCTCCGGAAGCATTCCGGAAGCATCCACACCGTTAATCCTGGTTCGGTCCGGATATGTCTGATTTTTCCATTGTCCACGCAGATATAAGCCGAGGGCAGTCCCCGCACCTGCCAGCAATACAAGACAGATAATTCCCACTGTAATAATTATTTTTTTCTTATTCAAGGTATTTTTCACGCTCCCTTTTCTATACATTTTTAACAGTTTTTTTCTATAAATATGGTACTACATTTTACATTGAAATCCTATAATAAATATGATATTTTTATATTTAATTAAGATTTTTGTTACTGCTTATCCTGTTCACAGTAACAATTTTCCACAGAAAAGAGGTTTTTATTATAAGCACAACAGAACTTCTGGTTCAACAGATGCAAACAGAAATGGATAATAAAAATATCATGCTGTACTGCGGCCAGTTTTGCGTTTCTCTCTGTTCCCGTATACAGGATATTGATACATGTATGTCCGCCACAGAAGGCCGCCCCGTTATTGATCACACCATGTGGAGGATAAAAAGCGCAGAAAGCATTGTAAAAAAGCTGCAGCGCAAGGGACGTGATATATCCCTGGAAACTGCCATGGAAACATTGCATGATATTATGGGAATCCGGATCATCTGCCCGTTTCAGGACGATGTTTTTCATGTAACAGAAGCAGTGAAATCCATGGATAACCTGGAAATAATAAATATCAAAAACTTCATATCCCATCCCAAGCGCAGCGGCTACCGAAGTATTCATATCATCTGCCGTGCAGATGTTCCGGGAATCGGAAAATCCTTTCTTGAAATCCAGCTTCGCTCTGTTGCCATGAATTACTGGGCCATTCTGGATCATCTTCTCTGTTACAAAAACGAAAACAAAAAGGTACAGAATCTGCGAAAGGAACTGAAAAAATGTGCCCTTGAAATTGCCGATATCGATAAACGCTTTTATCGTCTCAGAAAACGAATCGAAAAGCTGTCTGATCAGGATACATAAAGAGCGAAAGGGGGATGCTGCATGATTTTGCAGCATCCCCCTTAAGATTTAAAGTTCAAGACTCACTTATCTTGTCCAGGTAATTGTAGAAACAGTGGAACCGCGCCGATTCTCTTCTCCCACAATGACATTCAGATTTGCCTTCTCATATGCGTTAAACACACTCTCAGAAAACTGGGAAGAATAAGTTGTCGGTCTGTACCAGTTTTTACAATTAAAATATCTTGCGATATTGCTGTCATTAAAAATATATCCATGCTTTGCATATATTTCATTTCGCGCGATCAGAAGATATAAATTTGAGAAATTTGACAGTTCACTGGCAGAAATATAACGACAGTTTACATCAGGAATCACGCTGGCATTGGGATCCGGGCTCCATATCACTGTCTGGGTAACATCAATGCTTGTAGACACACTGCCGGATGAAGATCCTGTGTTTCCCGAACTTGTCGTCCATGTAATAGTGTTGCACTTTGATCCTCTGCGGTTTTCTTCCTGTACAATCAGATTGATGTTGTAACGTTCATAAGCGTTAAACACATTTTCAGAGAACTGAGAAGAATAAGTGGTGCCGTAATACCAGTTCTTCGCGTTAAAGTATCTTGCGATATTGCTGTCATTGAAAATATATCCGTGTCTCGCATAAAACTCATTCCTTGCAATCAGCAGATACATATTGGAGTAATTATACAGCTCACTTTGAGATAAATAACGGCTGTTTCCATCAGCATTTACATAAGCATTGGGATCCGGACTCCAGATTACTGTCTGAGTGACATCAATACTTGTGTAAGCCATTGCCGCCTGAGGAACTGCAATCACAGCAATTGCTGCTGCAACACATACCGCGAACTGTTTTACTTTTTTTAGTAAATTCTTTTTCATATCTGTTCCCTCGCTTTCCTTTCTGCTGTACTTATTATACCACATTCTGATATTAATTTGTTATTTCTATTTTCCTCCCGGACCTTACTGCCAAATCAGCATATAGATCAATGTCATGCAAAAACCAATGCAGAATAACAGCAGAGCAAAGGACATGCTTCGTCCAATGATCGTTCTGTTTGCACGGTATTTATCATAAGCTACTGCCAGGCGATGAACGTAGTCAACAGGCTCCGGAACCGTTCTGCGAGTAATCCGGTTTTTAATCCTCTGGACGAAGTTACAGATTTTACCTGCCAGAAGCGTCACGTTATTTCCTTCCAGAAGCTCATGTGGAATCGGACTGTCACGATAAACTGTTTTACGAAGAGCTACCACGAGCATATCAAGACAGCTGTCAAACACTCTGGCAAAAACACCGCCGAGCATAGGAAGCAGTTTCAAAAGCATAGGACGATATGCCAGCTCTTCCAGATCCAGCCACTGGGGCCAGCAATTCACATAGCACATTCCCCGTTCCGTTTTATTCATCAGCAGTCTGCGCACAACCAGAAGATAAACTGCCGCTCCTATTCCTATGGAGATCAAAGCGCCGGACAGATTTTTCATACTGAAATATGCCACCTGTTCTCCTGTCTCTTCCAGATGCACCAACCCCTGTCCAAGCTCCGCAGCCTTATCCATAATGCCATGAGGGAAGAATCCCCACACAGCAAGAAGCACTGCACTGATGGTAAGTGCCGCACCGCTTTCACGGTTCATATAACGGGTTTTCTTATCATATTGTCTCTGCTTTTCAGAGTTCTCATTTTTCTCCACAAAAATGGCCACAAACAGTTTTGTCATGTATGCCACAGTAAGACCACCGCTGAATAAAAATACATATTCTACGAGACGCATAACCCATCCGCCGCCAAATTCCACAATACTTTCGTGAATAAGAGTTTTACTTATATACCCGCCAAACAGAGGAATTCCTCCAATGGCAAGAGCTCCCGCCAGGAAGATTGCCTTAAGCAGCGGCTTCTTTCTTCCAAAACCACGGATCTCATTCAGATTCAGTGCATGAGTATTCATAAAAATCACACCGGCTGCCATAAACAGTACCAGCTTGATCATAGAATGATTTACCATGTGCAGCATCGTACCATGGACTGCAAGTGCATTTTCCTCACCCAGAAGCGCCTGCATTCCCATACCTACCATAATAAATCCGATCTGTGACATGGAGGAACAGGCAAGAGTTCTCTTTAAATCCACAGAAAACAGAGCCAGAAGTGCTCCTCCGAACATGGTAAGAACACCAAGGAATAAAATCAGCTCTCCCCACTTTTCATCATAAAGAAACAGATTTCCCGTAAGAAGAAGCATCCCGAAAATACCGGTTTTTGTAAGAATGCCGGACAAAAGTGCCGATGCCGGTGCCGGTGCCACCGGATGTGCCTTGGGAAGCCAGATATGAAGAGGAAAAGCACCTGCTTTCGCTCCGAATCCCACCAGCATACAACATCCTGCGGCATACAGGGCATCCTTATCAGGGCATGATGCGGCACGCTCCAGAAGCTCATCAATGGTCACTGTTCCAAGCTGCTGATACAGAATAAAAATTCCCATCAGCATTACCAGTCCTCCAATCACCGCAACCGCCAGATATGTGGCTGCCGCTTTAAGGGATTCCGGATTTTCTTCCTGTGCCACCCACACATAAGACGTAAAGGACATAATCTCAAAGAAAATAAATGTAGTAAACAAATCTGCTGACAGAAATACACCCATAGTAGCCCCCAGGGTCATCAGCAAAAACAGATAAAACCTGCTCCTGTTATGATGATGGGCAAAATATTCCCTGGACAAGACTGTGGTCATCATCCACATCAGTGCGGCAATTCCTCCATAAATCAGGCGAAATCCATCCAGCCTGAAATTTAGTCCGAACCCGCAGATCTGTGCAATATGCAGATTCAGAAAATCCTTCTGCCAGGCATTTGCCGCCAGCCCGAATCTGATGAAGAGATATACCATAATCAGAAATTCTGCTATAGTTATCCCATCTGCCAGATAATCCCGGAGTGCACCGTTTTTTCTTCCTGCACCCCAGCAGACAAGCCCTCCTGCAAAGGGGAGGAATACAAGAATCGCAAGTAATGAAGCTGTCATAATCTCCCTCCCTTTCTACTGTACTAATGCAGCCAGTTTTTCCAGTGCATGAATCAACGGTGTGGAATGCAGTCCCATGACCGTCATGGCAATCACAAAAACGGTCAGAGGCAGAAGCATCTGCCAGCCGGGATCCTTATATCCTTCAATAGCTGCATAATCAAAATCTTTTCCCGGAAAAAATGCCCTTACCACAATACTCAGCATATAAATTGCGGTAAGAAGTGCGGAGATCAGAAGTGCTGCAATTCCCACCGGTGCAAGGGGATGCGTACTGATCACAGCCGCTTTTGCCAGATACCATTTACTGACAAAGGCACAAAAGCCCGGAACACCCATCAGTGAAAACGCAGATACAGTAAACGTTACAAAAACCCAGGGCATTTTTCTTCCCATTCCGTCCAGCTCATGAATATACTGTTTGCCGGTCTGATGCATAATGGCACCTGCACAGAAAAAGGAACAGATTTTTGTCACTGCATGGCCGATCATATGAGCCAGCGCTCCCACAAGCCCCACAGGGCTCATCAAAAGTGCCCCGAACAGAATATAAGACAGATTGCTCATAGTGGAATAAGCAAGCCGCCGCTTTATATGTGTTTCCTTTAAAGCACGGCTGCATCCGTACACAATCGTAATGATTGCCAGCACAAGCAGCACAGTCTGCGCCCATGTTCCCCGCAGAAATTCCGTTCCGAAGCTGTAATAGGTAACTCTTATGGCTGCAAAAGCTCCCGCCTTAACTACCGCAACCGCATGAAGCAATGCCGTTACAGGAGTGGGTGCAACGCCTGCCTTGGGCAGCCAGGAACCCAGCGGCCACATGGCTGCTTTTACGCTGAATCCGATAAAACAGATCACATATACCAGAAGAAGTGTATTCGTCTTATCCCCCAGTGCCGCAGCACTCAAAACTCCTCCCGGAACAAATTCTTCCGTAGAGCCATATACAAGAATAAAAATCGTTCCGATAAAAGCAAATGCAGCACCACCCAGTGAAAAATACAGATAGGTCCTGCTTGCCAGAATCGCTTCTCTTGTAAGCGTATGCATGATCAGCGGCAAGGTCACAAGCGTAAGCATTTCATAGAAACAGTACATGGTCAGAATATCATCAGCCATGGCAATCCCCAGCGTAATACCATAGGTAATCTCATAAAACATAAAAAAGTATTTTTCATGCCCTTCATGTTCCATATATTCAAAGGCATACAGTGTTGCCAGAGGCCATAAAGCCGATACAATTCCCGCAAAAACAGTTCCCAGCCCGTCAATACGAAAGCTGATGCTTAGATTTCCAGCAAACCGGATCAGCGTTAATACCCCGTCCGGACGGTTAAATAACAGTGCCAGCACCAGGACAGAGGTTAAAATCGTGGTTATCTCTGCATAAAGATTTCTCTGATTTCTGCTTTTAAAGGGAAGCAGGGGAATCAGCGCACCGCAGATAATCGGCATAAAAACGGCAACTGCCATCAAATAATCACTCATCTCTGCTCCTCCTTTCTAAATCAGTCCTGCCGCAATCCCATTTACATAACGTAATACAGGATTGGGGAAAATTCCAAATATCACTGCAATTGCAGCAAAAATAATCAGGGACACCAGCATCCGTGCCGGCGGTTCTTTTACTTCGACCTTTGCAAATCCTTCTCCCGGGAAAAATCCGTTCATGGTGACCGGAAGAAGATATCCCGCTGTCAGAAGGGCACTGACAAGAAGTACCACCGGTCCCAGCCAGGAAAAAATACCAATATCCGCACTCAGAGCCCCCTCTGCCAGATACCATTTGCTGATAAAGCCGCTGGTCGGCGGAATACCTATCAGGGCCAGGGATGCAAAGGTATAGCACCACAGAGTTTTCGGCATCTGTTTTCCGATTCCTCTGTATTCATCCACACGCTTTTTGCCTGTTTCAATAATAAAAATACCAGCTGTCATAAACAGAGTACACTTGATAAATGCATGGAACACCACATGAAGCAGTGCACCAGACAGCGCCTGCCGCTCCATTACTGCCAGACCGAACAGAATATAGGAAATCTGGCTGACAGTGGAATAAGCCAGTCTTTTTTTGAATACTTTTTCTCTGTAGGCCAGCATGGAACCCATGAATACCGTAAGAAGCGCCAGACTCATCCACGCAGTCTGTACCCAGGTTCCTCTCAGAAAATCCGCTCCCACAACGTAATATACAACACGGATAATTGCCAGAACACCAAATTTTACAATGGTACCTGACAGCAGCGCCGAAGCCGGGGAGGGTGCCACCGGATGGGCCGTCGGAAGCCATGCATGCAGCGGAAACAGTCCCGCTTTTGCACCAAAACCGATAATCGCCGCAAAAACAGCAATGAGAAGGATCCCCTCGTGCCCCTGAACAAGTGTCATGTTCAGGGAACCTCCCTCCACAAAGGTAAGGGTATCACAATAGCGGTACATATAGAAAATACCAAACAGACCCAGATACGCGCCGCACATGGAATAAAACAGGAATTTCAGCGCTGCCATAATCGCTTCTCTGGAACCGTTATGCAATACAAGCGGTACGGTCGTCAGTGTCATCATTTCATAAAAGAGATACATGGTAACCAGATTTCCTGCAAGAGAAAGAGCCACCAATACACCATATGCCAGGAAAAAGAAGCCGTAAAATCTCTTTTCTTCTCCCTCATGCTCCATATAAACAAGAGAATAGACCCCTATGATTCCCCATATCACACTGATAATGGTCACATACATTCTTGAAAGTCCGTCCACCCGGAAGTACACGGGAATCCCTTCAAGCAGTTCAAAAAGCTCCATACTGTGATTGCCTGTCCACACAGCAAGCAGTGCAAATACAACACAGATTCCAAAAAGGGCACAGTAATAGATTTCCAGCTCCAGCTCTGCTTTGGACCCCACAATAATGGTATCCCCTTTTCCCCGGATATGATCCGCAAAAGAGGAAATCAGCAAAAGGATGCCCGCCGCTGCCGGAAGGAAAATGGGTAATAAGATAAAAATGTCCATGACTGTCCTCCCTACGCAAACATATTTAATCCGCTCTCAATCAGTTTCACAACATATTGAGAACCCAGACCAAGAACAAGATTCAGAATCACAAAACAGATCAGTGCAGCATTTTTTGCCGGCTGCTCTGAAAACGGAATCTTCCGGAAATTCTTCTCCAGAATCACTTCTTTCTTTTCCGGCGTATACAGACGTATTACGGTTTTCATAAAATATACTGCATTAAGCACTGTACTCAATGCCAGCGCGATCAGTGCCGCCAGCATTTTGTTATCCTGTTCAAGAGCTGCCTGTGCAAACAAAAGCTTGGATGTAAAGCCGCAGAACAGCGGAAAACCTACCATGGAAAGAGAACCTACCGTAAATGCCACACCGGCGGTTTTATTGCGGTAGCCTGCCCCTGTCAGATCAAAAAAGTTCGTACTTCCATTGGAAGAATCTGTAATGCCTGAAGCTGCCACAAACAACAGAGACTTGGTAGCCGCATGGCTTACCACATGATATACACTTGCAACCAGCCCGGCCATACTTCCCATTCCAAAGCCCATATAAATATATCCGATCTGAGCCACAGAGGAAAACGCGATCATCCTTCGTATGCTCTTTTCCTGAATGGCACTGACAGAACCCATGATCATACCTGCAATACCAAATGCAAACAGTACATTGATCACCTTGCTGTCCCAGACTATGTCAATTCCGATCACACGGATAAAAATCTTTACAAGAAGAAAAATATATCCCTTTGACACCAGCGAAGACAGAATAGCAGCTGAAGACACCGTGGAATAGCCATATGCATCCGGAAGCCACGCATGGAATGGAAACAGCGCACTTTTGATTGCCAGCCCCACAGACATCAGCCCCAGAGAAACTATAAGCGGAATATGGTAGGATCCTGTCTGATGAAGAATCATCACCTGCTCCTGAATATTACTCATAAGCAGATGTCCGGTCATTCCGTATAGGAAGCAGATTCCCAGAAGAAGAAGACCGGAGCCCAGAAGGCTCATGATCATATATCTTACAGCCGCCACAATGGTTCTTCCCGTCTGAGTGATCATGATCAGACCGCAGGCGGAAATGGTATTGATCTCCACAAATACATAAGCTGTAAATAAGTCATTGGTGTAAATCAGCGCTAAAAGAGAAGAAAGGAGCAGATTTACCATAATGTAATATAAATTCTGCTTGGAATCCTCAATTTCAAGCTCACGTTCTTTTTCTCCTCCTACCATACAAAGGAACATGATAATACAGAAAAACAGCGCCATCGCTGCTTCCAGAAGCCCTACGCGGATTTCATTTCCCCATGGCGCCGGAAAATGTCCCATCATATAAACATAGGGCTCTCCGCTTTTTAACACAAAGGCCAGCACGGCAGTTGTCATGACTCCAATAATAAAAATCACTGCCGCATTTACCCGTTTTGCAGTCTTACCGTTTAAAACAGAACACAGCGGACCGGAAAACAGTGACAAAATAATCGAAATAAAAGGAAAGTTCTGCACAAATTCCATTACAGTCCCTCCTTTTCCAGCCTGATCATGATCTCGTCAATATCCAGCGTATGATATCTCCGGTAAAGACGTATGGTCAGAGACAGCATAAGAGCTGTAACAGATACGGAAACTACAATTCCGGTAAGTACAAGACCACTGGGAATGGGATTGATATATGCATCCACACTCTGAACTCCGTTGACTACAATAGGAGCCTTATGTCCTGCAATGTAGCCCTTCAGAGCCAGAAACATATACATAGCCGTATCCATAATATTCAGGCCGATAATTTTTTTGATCAGATTTTTTTGAAGAAGCAGGTTGGAAAAGCCGATGCCGAACAGGATCATAGCCACTGCCTCTTCATAATTTGCACATAAATTTGTCAGATTCATATCAGTAGCCTCCCTTCCGGAACATAACATAGAAAGTATACATCGTTCCGGCAACAACGATGCCTACACAAATATTTAATATCAGGATCAGACCGCTGCTGATGATAGCTCCCGGTGTTCCCAGCGGAATCACACTCTCAATGTGGTTGGCACCGGTAAAGAAGGAATAGCTTTTTGCCAGTGCATAACAAGCCAGAGCACCAAAGCTCATGATCTTGTATGTCTTTACGGTAAAGAATCTCTCTGTCTTTTTAAATCCGAAAGCATTCAGATATAAGATAAGTCCTGCGCCGATGATCGCACCACCGGAAAATCCGCCGCCCGGTCCCAGATGTCCTCCCAGAACCACATAAATACCAAAAATCATAATAGGCGGAACAAGAATCTTTGCCACCGTCTGCAGGATCACATCATTTTTGGGCTCATGACCGCGGTCATCTGATTCTGCCTCCTCCTGGCTGTTTCTTCCCTTCTTTTTGTCTGCACGCAGAAGGATCAATACCGTACAGGTGGCAATAAACAACACATGTGACTCTCCCAGAGTATCAAATGCCCTGTAATCCAGGATCATACCGGTAACGATATTAACAGCGCCTGTTTCCTGAAGTCCATTCTCGATGTAACGCGCAGACACTTCATTGTTTACCGGGTTATCCATATTTCCAAATGTTGGCATAAATGATACTGCTTCCAGAAGGAGCAGCACCAGTATCACACAGAAAAGCAGGCTTCCCAGCCTGTATATTATACGAAAAGCCCGCACCTCCCGGTTATTGTTCAGATCAAAGGCATTTTCTGCAATTTTCCTTTTTTCTTCAAGACGTTTTCTCCGGTCTTCCTCACTTTCATGAAATTCCTTCTGCGGTTTCATTTCCACTTCACCCAGATAGGGATCCTTTGTCCCGTCCAGCCACTGCCGCACACGGAAGGTCAGAGTTTTTTCATATATTTCTTTAGGAATCTTTCTGCTCATGATCCTTATCCGCCTCCTCATCTGTATTCATCATCGCATGTATTTTCTTTAAAGTGATAAAAAACAGCACACTGGTAACACCTGCACCAACGGCCGCTTCCGTAATTGCCAGGTCAGGCGATTCCAGAAGAATCCAGATAACTGAAACGACAAGACTGTAAGACATAAATATCAAAATAGAATTCAGCAGATTTTTTGATAAACTTACTGAAATTGCACAGACTACTAAAAACCCCAGCAATAACATTGTAAATACCTGCATGCTATTCCTCCTTCTCCAGCTCACCCTGCTGTCTTTTTTCCTGAAGTTCTTTTTCCAGCTCCTTCAGATTCACTTTCCTGTAATGGTTCCCCGGATTCTCATCTGTTGTGACCTCCAGCCTCGCGATCAGATGAGATGATACAGGTGAGGAAAACCACAAAAAGCAGATAATCAGAAAAAGCTTCAGGCTGGTAAAACTGAGACCGCTCATAATAATAAGCCCCAGCAAAGAAAAGCCGATTCCCAGTGTATCTCCCATAGCAGCTGCGTGCATTCTGTTCAGAACATATTTAAAGCGAAACACTCCTATCATTTCTACGAAAAAAATCCCCATTCCAAGCAAAAGGAAAATCGCACCCACCAGAAATTTAATCCATTCCACCGCCGGCATTTTTACTTTCCTCCTTTTCCTTTTTTTCCAAATATACACCCATATATACCTTAGTCAGTACGATTACGGCTAAAAAGCTGATCATGGCATAGATAAGACAGATATCTGCCAGATATCCTTCCTGCAGCATTACTGCCAGCACTGCGATAATAACCATGACCATGGTACCCATCATATTTACCGCCACAATACGGTCTGCAATTCTCGGTCCGATGATTGCCCGGACCAGGCACAGCATCAGCAGTATAGCCAGGAAAATAAGAACTGCCACAAACAGGATTCGATAGGCTCCTGCAAGGCCCTTTATCCCTTCTCCCATATCTGTACTTCTCCTTTTTATTTCTGTTCCATTTCTTTCAGAAGCGTTTTCATAACGGAAGAATCCATGCCTTCCGCATAACTTTCATCCAGTCCATGCACCACATAGTCCTGATTTTCCACAGAAACGGTAATGGTTCCCGGTGTGAGGGTAATGGCATTGGCCAGAAGAGTCCTGCCCACAGACGTTTCCATGTCTGTGTGAAAGCTTACCAGCACCGGCTCCGGTTCCTCTTTTTCCGACATGATCGTATGGATAACCGCAAAATTTGCTTTTACGATTTCAATTACCAGTACAAGCACGTAACGCAGAAAATGAAAAGCCAGACGATAGATCCTTTTTTCTTTTTTCATACTGTGTCCCATAAATTTACAGGTGAACGCAAAAACCGCCGCTGCCACCACCAGACCGATAAGAAAGATTTCCAGCGTCAGGTTTCCATTAAAAATCACCCATAAAACAAGATAGAACAAATACATTTGCACACCTCTCTCATTCTCCATGTAATATATAAAAACCCTTTCCATTGCGCTTCGCCTGATACAAAGCCTGATCTGCCTTTTTAAACAGATCCTCCCGCTTTACTGCGTCATTATCCGCAATGGAGATCCCAATGCTGCAGCCTACGCTGCCTACGCGGGGTACACGGATTTTTCCAATGGCATCCAGAATATCCTTTGCACGATTCTTGGCAAGAACACCGCTCCGGACTCCCGGAAGAAAAATAATAAACTCATCTCCGCCAAACCGCCCGAGAATATCATTCCTCCTGAACAATTCACGGATAACTGCCGCCACATGACGTAAAAACTGATCCCCGTAATAATGTCCCAGAATATCATTAACCTTCTTAAAATCATCAATATCAATCAGGATCAGAACACCTCCGCCATATTTCACAATGGCTTCATCAATCTGATGATTGGCGGCGTCGTGATTCAAAAGCTGCGTCATAGCATCTCTCTGAGCACGGGTCTGCCATTTCTGAAGCTGCTCCTTATCATCCTGTATATCATCTGCGCGGCCTACAATGTGGTAAACTTCTCCTTTTTCATTGGCCACGCTGGAAAAGTAAGAGCGATACCACCGGAATTCCTCTCCGAAAAACCTTCCCCGAAAGTCTACCGTTCCTGTCATCGGTCCGGAAAGAGCTTTCTCGAATACCTTCTGATGTTCGCCTGCCGTGTCGTAAGAAAGCCAGTCATGATAATAAATTCTGTTCAGAAAATCCTTTGTCTCGATAACCTGGCGCTCTCCGTTTTCCATGGAAAGATCAATATGAAGACAGTCAGTTTCCGGTTCATAATCATAAAAAATACTGCCGGGGATCTCTGCCATCATCCGGTATTTCTTCTGCTGCCACAGCATCTGCTGCTTGTAGCTGTGAATATCCATTAAAACAGCATAGATCCATGGTTTTCCTGACGTATCCTTTACAAGCCTTCCCTTACTGCAGAACCATCGCAGGTTTCCGTCTGCCATCGGAATCCTGTATTCACTAAAACAGCTTTCCTGACGTAAGGTCTGCTCCTTTATTTCCTTCTGAACCCGTTCCCGGTCTTCTTTATAGATCAGTTCCGGAAAACGATTATGAAACTTTTTTTCAAACTGCTCTCCCGTATATCCCAAAAGCCTCAGAAAACCTCTGTTAACATAAGAAATTTCCTGTCTGCCTGTAGCCTCATATTTTAACAGAGCTCCCGGCATCTCCTCCATATGTTCAGAGATACTTATGATTTCCTTCAGTTCTTCCGTGGTACAGCCAAGATACTCCGCAATTCCTCTTTCACGGACATTCTTTTCTTTTTTTCCTGCCCGGAATCCCACATAATCAAGCTTTTCTCCATCTGAAAAAATCTGCTCAAATTCTTCCGTCGAAAGGGGATAATAAAAATAATAACCCTGTCCGTATCCCAGCCCCATATCCATCAGAAGCTGTTTCTGCTCGTCTGTCTCAACACCCTCTGCGATCACTCGCATTTCCATGATCTGTGCCATATTATTGACAGTCTTCAGAATTTTACGGCCGCGATTCTGGTTTTCCTGATCAAGCTGAAGAAACTTCATATCAATCTTCAGAACATCCAGTTTTATATCTTTAAGCATATTTAACGAAGAAAAACCACTTCCAAAATCATCCATAAGTACATGAAACCCGGCACTGCGAAGCTCTTCCACCACACGGTTGATCACACTGAACTGTTCCATGTAGGCACTTTCCGTAATCTCAATATCCAGCATACGGGGACTGAGCTTATATTTACGGATCAGACTTTTGAATTTTGCCGGAACATCCATTGAATAGACATCCATCCTGGATACATTTACAGAAATGGGAATAGCCGGATTTCCTCTGTCTATCCACTGTCTCAGCCAGCGGCACACCTCTTCCCATATATAATTATCCAGAGTGGAAATAAAACCGTTCTTTTCAAATAAAGGCAAAAATGCCCCCGGTGGAAGAATTCCCTTGGTTTTATGCTTCCAGCGCACCAGTGCTTCTGCACCGACCACCTTACCGTTTTCCAGATTACATTTAGGCTGAAGATAAAAGATGAAATCTCCATCGGCAAATCCATTCTGAGCATCCACCAGTAATCTGTGTTCCTCTTCCATATGACGTATCATACCCGGCTCAAAATAACTGATACGGGTACCATAGCTGCCTTTTACCGTTTCCAGGGCAACGGATGCCCTGTCACACATTATGGAGACAGGTGTTTCTGTTTCCTCTATGCGGTACACACCGATGGCCGGATAAAATCCCACACCCTCTCCGAATTTTTCCACAATTCCCATGATATAACTCTGCATGGGAAAAAGATACCCCTCATCCGGAAGAAGGACCACAAAATCATCATCCCAAAGATATCCGGCCAGGCCGCCGGTTTCCTTTTCCAGATACTGCAGATGCTCCGCAATCTGGGAAAGGCATTTGTCACCCGCCTCCTGGCCATACCATTCATTAAACAGTTTAAAATGTTCAATATCAATGGATGCCAGAATCCATCCCGGGCCGATTTTTTTCTGCGCCAAAAGCTCCTGGGCTTTTTCACAGAAACATGACCGGATATAAAGCCCGGTCAAACTGTCACGACAGTCCTTTTCCCAGATCTGCTCCTGATATCCGGGCTCCCCGCCCTCAAATTCCCTGGCAATGATCAGTGCACATTCACCGGCCCCCGGCCATTCCAGATAAGAAAGCTGAATCTGAAAACGCTGTCTCAGAAATTTATTATACAAAAACTGAACTTCACCTTTTCCCGGTTTAAGCGGACAATTCTGACATGGACTGTCCACTCTGCCAAAGATCTGATAACAGTAATCGCCAGCCTTTGCTTCCGGAAAGCTTCTTTTTATCCCTTCATCCAGATATACAAGATGGTAATCTTTATCGATAACATACAGGGATTTCTTTACATCAATATTTTTCTTAAACATACGGATCTCCTTACCGGATGTCTTTCATCCGTTTTCCTGCTGTCAATTAAAAATTCAGCCAGATAAAATACGTACAGTAACACGCCAGGAACAAAATACCTCCCCATCTTTTCAACTCTTTTGTTTTAAACACGCAAAGCCACAGAAGTACCATTACTGCCACACAGATTACCCCGTCCACAATAAAACGTGATGTATAGGGAACAGGAGTGATAAGTGCCGTGGTACCAAGAACAAATAAAATATTGAAAATATTACTGCCTACAATATTACCGATGGCAATATCCGCCTGATTTTTTCTTGCGGCAGTAACAGAAGTTACCAGTTCAGGAAGAGAAGTGCCGAATGCCACAATGGTAAGGCCTATGAGACGGTCACTCATTCCCATATTTTCAGCAATAGCAGTGGCACTGTCTACTGTCAGATTGCTGCCCCATGCCACTGCTGCAAGACCGGCAAGAGTCACAAGGATCAAAATCCATGCAGGCTGCTGCTTATGAGGACAGACACGCTCGTTCTCCCTCTGTGCCACAGCCTGACGAAAAAGCCGGACAAGAAAAAAAATAAACAATGCCCAGAAAATCAGACCGGATATCAGATCCAGCTCCCCTGTCAGCGCTCCTGACAACACCAGAACCACGCTGATAAAAATGGTAAACGGGATATCAAAGCGAACAGTCTGCAGCTCCACCTTCAAAGGAACAATACATGCGGTAATTCCCAGGATCAAAAGCACATTCATAATATTGCTTCCCAGGACATTTCCGATGGAAATACCTGCAGAGCCTTTCAGCCCGGCCGAAATACTGATTGCCGCCTCCGGTGCGCTGGTTCCAAAAGCCACGATAGTAAGACCTATGATAATGGGCGGAATGCGGAATTTCTCTGCAATTCCTGATGCTCCCGCCACGAAAAAATCAGCTCCCTTGATCAGAAGAACAAACCCGATAATCAGTACAATAATATCTTTTATCACTCTGTCAGCTCCTTAAAACTATTTTGCTTCATTATATCAAAGTGTTTCCGTCAATGCAATCTATTTAGTATCACCGTTTTATTTACAAGTTATAATCTAACCCGTGGTTCTTTTTTGTTTTTTATGCGAAATGCACGTGGTGTCATGTGATATCGCTCCTTAAAAACCCGGTGAAAATAACTGTTATTTTCATATCCTACCGCTGCAATTATGTCACTGACAGGCAGATCAGTCTCACACATCAGTTCCACTGCTTTATTTAACCGCTTTCTCTGCAGCAATTCTTTAAAATTAAATCCTGTACTCTTTTTGATCGTCTTGCTCAGCACATGCATGGGAAGATGGAGCTTATCGCAAAGCTCTGTGAGCGTCGCCGTCCTGTACTGCTGCTCAATATAGTCCAGCGTGGTCATAGAAATCATATTCTCATACTGATTGGGCACTCGCATTTCCACATACTGGACAGAATCCAGCAGATATAAAAAAATGAGTCCCATGGTAGTCTGATTGATCCGATTCTGATCGCCCTTTCCTGTCACAAGAGAATAGATCATATTTTCCAGCAGATTCTGGATCTGCAGAACCTCAGACACCTTAAAATGAAGATACTCTCCCCGTTCTTCATCCTTTCGCAGCATATTTACAAGAAAATCCGCCAGAACATTGTTACTGCCTGCCATTGCATATGCCGTATCAAAAAATTCCGGAAGAATCATAAAATTGATAGCGATATCATTTTCCCCGGCCGGAAGAATTTCATGCCGGGAATACTGATTCAGAAACAACAGCTCTCCCTTATTGATCACCACACGCTTTCCATCGATGATATTTACCAGAACACCCTCACACACATAAAGCACTTCAATATAATTGTGCCGGTGCGCAGGGAAATAGGCAAACCTGGTATGTGTACGTACAGCAATCAGCTTTCCTTCCTCCAGCATTTTCCTGCTGTCCACAGTAAAGTCCTTTCCGGAGGTATACAGATCTTTATTAACCTCTTTATCTCCGCTTAAAATGCGGCGTTCCTCTTCAGTAACTGTTTTTAAATGATTCAGTAATCTTTCCTGCATAGACGCTCCTGTATTTTCGAAATCAACAAATATAAAAAGGGTGCTACAAATGTAGCACCCTGATTATCTCATATTTAAATGAAAATTTCTATCGATCTATGAAAATTAGCTTCTGATTAGTACAGTTTAGCCATTTCTTCGATATTATCGGAATTGAATTCCATCGGAGCGCCCAGAACGATTTCTGTACCGCCGTCATCAGCTTCTGTGATTGTGAAGTCACCAAGATCACCAGCTGTGAAGGTCTCATCCAGAGCACCTGTGATTTCTTCGTTTACAAGAGAGATTGTTGCATAAGCGCTGAGTTTTCCAAGGCCCTGCATATCCCACAGATAGAAGTATGGGCAGGAATGTGCATCGTCTGCGCCTGTGTACTCAACCATTTCGGAAGGAAGTCCAAGACCTGTCAGCTTGCAGGTGGATTCATTGTCCTGAAGGTATTTAGCTGCTGCAGCGATACCAACAGTTGTAGGAGCACAGATAACTTTCAGATCCGGATAGTTCTGAAGAAGAGCTGCTGTCTGGTCTGTGGATTTCTGAGGCTCGTCATCACCGTAAGCAACTTCAACAAGTTCCAGGTTAGCGTATTTCTCATCGCCTTCCATGATTGTCTTCATAGCGTCGATCCATGCATTCTGGTTTGCTGCCTGGGATGTAGCAGAAAGAATTGCAAACTGTCCTTCTCCGCCGGAGATGTCAAGAACTGCATCCATAAGAGCCTGACCTACTGCAACAGTACCAGCCTGGTTAACAAATACCTGACGGCTGTCTTTGTTCGGAGCGGAGTCGAAAGAAGATACTTTGATTCCTTCATCCATTGCCTCTTCCAGTTTAGCCTGAAGAGCGTTAACGTCGTTTGCTGCGATGCAGATTGCATCGAAATCCTGAGAGATCAGGTTGTCAAGAACCTTGATCTGAGCGTCTGCAGTAGCTGTTTCCGGATAAACAACCTCTACTGTGCCGCCTTCTGCTTCAACTGTTTCCTTGAAGGATGCTGCTGCAATTTCAAAGAATGCATTACCTGCAGATTTTCCAACCAGAGCGATTTTCTGCTCGTCAGCTGTACCAGCAAATGCCGGTGTTACGGTTCCCAGAACCATTGCGCCGCAAAGAATTGCGCTTACTAATTTTTTGTTCATTTCTTTTCCTCCTTTGAAATGATCTCATTTATTTTGCAACTGTCCTTTCTCCCGGACAGTTAACAACAATATTATTTTGATACTTTTCTTTTAATCTGTCCGATAATGTTCGGAAGACCTACCGCACCGATGAGAAGCACACCGATGATCAGAAGAATAACCTGTGCGTGAACATTTCTCTGTCCAAGACCTACACGCAGACAAACAATGATGAATGCGGAGATGATACCGCCGGCAAGATTTCCTTTACCACCTGTGGAAGAAATGCCGCCGAATACTGCCATGGCAATGGCATCCATCTCAAAGCCGTTACCAGTTGTGGTATTTGCTCCATAAGAAGATGATACAAGAAAAAGCGCACAAAGTCCAGCAGTAGTTCCCATTACTGTATAAATCAGCATACGAATCTTCTGAACATGAATTCCGGAGTAATATGCTGCAAGACGGTTTGTGCCGATGGCATAAACACGACGTCCGAAAACAGTCTTTCCAAGAATAACGGCTGCGATCACTCCAAGGATCAGAACCAGGAACAGAATATACGGTATGGAACCAATCTTGCCGCCGATGATACGGAAGCCGTCTGTATTGGATGCGGAAATACTTCCGCCGCTGCCCAGGACGATCTCAGCTATACCACGGAAAATAATCTGTGTCGCCAGTGTGACGATCATCGGGGGCAGTTCCTGGAAACGTGTCAGAACAAATCCGTTCACTGCACCGCAGAGAGTACCTACCAGCAGTGCTGAAAGGATTACCACGATGAAAGGAGCTCCTGTATTGCAGACAATACAGCTCACGGTAGCGGAAAGACACACGATAGAACCTACGGAAATATCGATCTCACCAAGCACCAGAATGTATGCCATGGGAAGCATCAGGAATACCTCTGCCAGATAAATCGGCATCTGACGAAGCAGGTTTTTCAGGTTATAAAATTCAGAAAACATTGTACAGAAGATGTTTACCAGGATAAATACGATAACCAGTATACCTTCCCAGCTAAAGATCATCCGCTTCACCGGACTTTCCGGCACATTGTTAATTTCTCTTCCAGATTTTCCGGCCATGATTACATCTCCCTTCCTTTTAATGCATTTCTGTCGCTTACACGCTGCAGAACAATATTAACAACTACTACCACAAGAATGATAACACCCTTGATGGTGTTCAGCCATAACTGATCAAAGAACGGAATCAGCGGAAGTGCTTTTGCGATAGTTGCCAGGATCAGAGATCCGAACAGAGCACCGATTACTGTTCCACGGCCGCCGCTCATGCTGACACCACCGATAACGCAGGCTGCGATAACATCCATCTCACCGCCGTACTGCATATCAGGCATTGCAGATGCATAAATGGAAACCTGCAGTGCTCCGCCAAGACCTGCCAGAAGACCCATGATGGTGTAAACAAGAAGCTTGATATTCTTTACGTTAATACCGGAAACCTCTGCCGCGCTGGGGTTACTTCCTACCGCATAAATCTTACGGCCGGTTCTTGTCCATTTCATAAATACAAAAAAGACAACATAGCATAAAATAATAACCCAGATTACACAGTTAATTCCCAGTAATTTTGTTGTTGCAAAATTTTTGAAGGTACCAAGTGCTGCGGCACCGGCCCACTCACCGCCGTTGGAAATCAGATAACCCATTGCACGGTAAATATACATAAAGCCCATTGTTGCAATGATCGGAGGTACATCGGCACGGGAAATCACAAGACCGATCACAAAACCGCAGGCAATACCGATTGCGATGGCAATCACAAAAGGAAGAACTGTACCGGAAATGTGCTCATACTTCAGCAGCATACCGATTGCCATACCGGACAGCGCCAGTGTGGACATAATGGAAATATCAATTCCTCCTACCAGCATGACACAAAGCATACCAAGAGCCATAACCATGGTTACCGCATTATTCTTAAGCATATCCATAATGGATTTCACAGTTAAGAATGACGGGTTGATAATGGTAATAACAACAAATAACAGAATCAATACCACTGCCAGCAGTGCCTCACGGGAGCTGGTTAATTTTTTCATGAATGATTTCTTTTCCATTATTTGGCTGCCTCCTTCCTGTCATTGTGGCTCTTTTCCATAGCCAGCTCAAGGATTCCTTCCTGAGTTGCTTCATCTCTGGATAATTCGCCTGTCTTGCGGCCGTTGCACATAACAATGATACGGTCACTCATGCCGAGGATTTCAGGCATTTCAGAGGAAATCAGGATGATTGCATAACCCTGTTTTGCAAGGTCACCCATGATCGCGTAGATTTCAGCCTTTGCACCTACGTCAACACCTTTTGTAGGCTCATCCATGATAACAACCTTCATTTCCTGGCTCAGAGCTTTGGCAACTACCACCTTCTGCTGGTTACCACCGGACAGAGAGCTTGCCGGCTGGAAAATATCAACTGCCTTTGTATCCACGTCCTCAAGAAGCTGCTTGGAAATCTCACGCTCCTTCGGTTCATTATTAAATCCGCTTTTTGCATATTTGCCGATGGTAGGAAGTGTTACATTTCTTCCCAGACCCCAGCTCATGATCAGACCTTCCTTCTGACGGTCTTCCGGAAGAAGAATAATACCTTTATCCATAGCTTCAGAAGGCTGTTTGATGTTTACCTCCTGTCCTTCCAGATAAACCTTTCCTGCATCCGGACGGGTAATTCCGCAGATTGCTTCCACAACCTCCGTACGTCCCGCACCGACCAGACCGGTAAGACCAACAATTTCTCCCGCACGAACACTGAAGGAGACATCTTTAAAATAACCCACACGGGAAAGTCCCTCTACACGAAGCATTTCCTTGCCCAGCTTAACCTCCGGTTTCGGGAACAGATCGTTGATCTCTCGTCCTACCATGGCTTTGATCAGATCTGCATTGGTTATGCCATCCACATCATAGGTACCTATATACTGTGAATCACGGAATACGGTAACACGGCTTGCCAGACGGTACATATCTTCAAAGCGGTGTGAAATAAAGATAATGGAAACCCCATTGTCCTTTAATTTATCCACAAGTCTGTAAAGCTCCTCAGATTCAGATCTTGTAAGACAAGCAGTCGGCTCATCCAGGATAATGATTTTTGCATTTGTGGACAATGCTTTTGCAATCTCAACCATCTGCTGCTGTGCAACACTTAAAGTTCCCATTTCTGCTGTCGCATCAAAATCTGCATTCAGCTCTTTCAGAAGCTTATTTGCCTCTTCATTCATTGCTTTCCACTGAATCATGTGATTCTTAATGATCTCATGACCCATGAAGATGTTTTCAGCCACAGATAAATCCGGATAAGAAGTAGGATGCTGATAAACGGCTGCAATACCTGCTGCCTGTGCATCTTTTGTTCCCTTAAAATCAACCTTCTGACCATTCAGGAACATTTCGCCTTCTTCAGCCTTATGTACACCGGTAATAACTTTGATAAATGTGGATTTACCGGCACCATTTTCGCCCATCAATGCATGAACTTCTCCACGCTTCAGCTGAAACTGAACATTATTCAGTGCTTTAACGCCCGGAAAAATCTTTGTAATGCCTTTTAATTCAAGAACATATTCAGACACGGCTTTTTTCTCCTCCTTATATTGTTTGATATAATTTTATCACGAATACTTTCAAAGAGTAATGGGAAAATATTTTGAATCAGGGTAAAATTTTCTCCAGTTAAAAGGCACAAAATACACCGTGTTTTTTCTCGTAATTCGGTCATTTTTGTGGTAATATGGATATGTATACAGTATTTTACTGACATACTATGAAACAGTTAAGCTATCACCCTAACAGTAAGGAAACAGTGATTATGAAAGTATTGATCGTAGATGATGAAGAACTCACCCGTACCGGTCTGGTTTCCTCCATTGACTGGGAGTCTCTGGGAATCCATACAGTTCTTCAGGCTGATGACGGTATCAAAGGACTGGAAGCAGCCCGGCTCCATAAACCGGAAATCATCCTGTGCGATGTACGGATGCCCCGTATGGATGGAATTGCCATGCTGGAACAGCTTGAAACAATCCTTCCGGATACCATTCCTATTTTTATGAGTGGATACTCTGACAAAGAATATCTGAAAGCCGCCATTAAACTTCGGGCTATCCGTTATATCGAAAAACCTCTGAATCCGGAGGAAATCCGGGAAGCCGTGGGAGAAGCCCGTGAACTGTATCTGCATAAACAGCGTATGCACAGAAGTGAAGCTCTGCATTCCATGGAAACCTCTTCCCGTCTTGCTCTGCAGCTTACGGTACCTTACGGAGCCAATGCCCGTGTCATTGACAAGCTGGCGGAGGAGCTTTCTATTTCTCTCACCTCCTCCACTTATTTTACAGCAGTCATCGTTCAGCTTGCAGCTCCGCTTGACTCCACAGATCAGGAAGAAAGCTACCATGCCCTGAACAGCTTTCTGGAACACAGCCATATGCACGGTTTTTACGCAGAAAAGAAAAGCCAGTACCTGGTCTATTATCTTTTTGGCGCGGCACGTCCCTCTGAAGGCTTCTTAAAAAAACTGGAGAGCTTTTTCTGCCAGAGCTTCTCACACTGCCAGAAATACCATATTGCAGCGGGAAATACCGTCTGCGGTGTCTCCAAAGCCTATCAGTCTTACGAGTCGGCAGTGATCCTTCTGCAGAGCAGCTTTTTTTATCCTTCGGGAACTTTCCTTCGCCAGCAGGATCCGGAAAGATCCGAGGTTTCTTTTTCCGGACAGCTGCCCCTTTCTCCGGAACAGGATTTTCTGGAAGAACTGACTGCCCAGCGGGAAAACAGCTGCGACGCACTGCTGGATTCCCTGTACAGCACTTACGCCTGCAGCCGCAGATTTCTTCCCAACCAGGTCAAAGAGCTGTACTATAAGCTGTTCAGCGCTGTGGAAAAAGCTGAAAAACAGCTGAAAATTTCCGGAAATCAGCAGACAGCAGGAATTGTGGACTCTCTTGAGAAATGCTTTACCTTCCAGGAGCTTCATGAGGATCTGCGGCTGAAAACAAGAAAATTTTTCGATGCCGCAAGAAACTCCGTTCAGGAAAATTCAACCATTTACCTGATCAAGGATTATATCAGCAAAAACTATGCCAACGAAACACTGTCCGTAAAGGATATCAGTTCCCATGTTTTTCTGTCCGCTTCCTATGTGTGTACCTTTTTTAAAAACGAAACAGGACAGACGCTGAACCAGTATCTGACAGAATACCGTATGGAAAAAGCCAAACAGCTTCTGGCAGATCCCCGGTATAAGATCAGTGATATTTCCTCCAAGGTAGGCTATAACGACGGAAATTATTTTGGCAAGAGCTTCAAAAAATACACAGGGTTTTCCCCCTCGGAATACAGGGAGAAAAATCAATGATACAGAAATTGTTTTCCAGAATCCGGCAGCGCTATGGTGACCTGAAGCTTCACAGCAAATTTACTGTAGCTTTGCTGCCCATCGTTATTATTCCGGCTTTTCTGGTGGTATTTTTCTTTTTCGGAAAGCTTTCCGACATGGTGGTGTCCTACACCATCCGTCAGGAGCAGGATGCCTCTGCCAAAACAGCTCCCAAAATCGAAGAAACCATACAGCAGGTTCTGGATGCCTACTCACGGATCACTTCTCTTGACTTTTACAGAACCATGTTCTATCAGCCGGTGGATGCACAGCTTACAAATATCACCCAAAGTCAGGAGGCAGCCGATTTTTCCCGGCAGATAAAGCAGATCACAAAGGATACTCCGGTAACCAGTGTCCAGATTTACGTGGATTTTCCCGAAAATGCAGGCTGCCTGTTCCAGAATCCGAACACAAAAGATATTTTCGCCCCTGTCAGTCAGATACAGGGAACCTACTGGCATGGAATTTTTCAGAGCTCCTCTGTGAGCGATCTGCACTGCCCTTCCTTTTATCTTGGTACAAAGGAGCAGGAGCAGAATGGAAATATGGCTTATATTCATTCCACCACATGGTACTGTAATTCCGTTCCCTATCAGGCCTATATTGCGGTCTACTATTCCACAGACCATTTTACGGATATTCTTTCAAAGAATCTCACGCTGGAAGGAAGCGTTTCTTATATAATGAATGAAAGGAACACTCTGGTTGCTTCTTCTGATGAATCTCTTTCCGGCATTTACTGGCTGAACTATGATTCTATTGAGGAATCCTTTATGTCATCCAACAACTTTATTCAGAGAGATATTCTGGGAAAGACCATTTATGCAGGTTTTTATAATATCAAACAGACCGGCTGGTTTATGGTTACTATCCTTCCTTCAGAACCTCTGATGAAGCAAAGCTATCAGATGATCTTTCGCTTTCTGGTGGTATATGTTATTTTTGCGGCACTGTCCTTTTTCCTTGCCAATCTTCTGTCCAGTTCCATTACAAAACGTATTTCTTCTGTGATCAGCAAGATGCGTTCTGTTCGTCAGGGACCTCCTGTAGCCATGGATAGTCCCGCTGATCACGATGAGATTGGCGATCTGATCAACACTTATAACTATATGGTAGACCAGCTCAATCAGCTTATGGAACAGCAGGCAAAGGCTTCCGAAGATCTTCGTATTGCGGAATTCAATTCCCTGCAGGCACAGATCAATCCACATTTTCTTTACAACACCATGGATATGATCAACTGGCTTGCCCTCCAGGGACGTACATCCGAAATCAGCAATGCTGTACAGAATCTTTCCAGATTCTATAAACTGACGCTGAGCCGAAAAAAAAGCATCACCACCATTGCAAAAGAAGAGGAACATGTTTCCATCTACGTCAGGCTGCAGAATATGCGTTTTCATGACCAGATTCAACTGATCTCTGATATTCCAGATGAGCTCATGGAATACCAGATTCCCAGACTTACGCTTCAGCCGGTAATTGAAAATGCCATTCTCCATGGAATTCTGGAAAAAGAAAGCAAGGAAGGCACCATCGTTCTCACAGGATGGATGGAAGAAGAGGATATCATTCTTCTTATTTCAGACGACGGAGTGGGAATCCCCCCGGAAAAGCTGGATGTTATCCTTTCCGGAACGGGAAAAAGTGTCTCAGGCGGCAGCAATATTGCAATTTACAACACCCACCGCCGGCTGCAGATTCTATACGGAGAACGTTACGGGCTAAGCTACAGCAGCCCCCCGGGAGAAGGAACGGAAGTACAGATCCGGATCCCCGCCCATAAAGATAATGAATATTGATACAGGAGTATTATTATGACAGAGCAGCAGGTTTTACTTTATAATTTCAAAGATGATGAACGTACACAGAAGATTCGCCGGTATCTGAACCACAGACGGATCTGTTACCGCAGCGTACAGGCCCCTGAATACTTAAAACCTCTTGGAGCTCTCCTTGAGCTTCCCGGTTTTGAAGACAGCCACCCGTTTAATCTTGGTTACAATTTTACGGAGGAAATGATGGTTTTCTATGGCTTTGAACAGACAGATATCTGGGAGTTTCTCAGCTTTTTCCGGTCAGAGGGCCTTGCGGGTGTGGCGCTAAAAGCAATGGTCACCCCCATCAATCAGCACTGGAACTCCATTCAGCTCCACGATGAGCTCTCCAGGGAGCATCAGACGCTCCACTAAAAAATGCACCGAACAGGAAAAGTGGCTGCCTATACGACAGCCACTTTTCTTTGAATATGTGTTTTATTATGTCAGAGCTTAATACCTCTGAATCTTAAACTCTCTTGGAAAGAACATCTTTCTCATATTTCTCAACTTCTGCAAACCATTCGTTCTCAAGCGGTACACCACACTGCTCGCAGTAGTAATCCCATACAAGACCCATCGGATATGTCTTAACCATTTCCTGCATAACCTGAAGCTTTGTCAGGTTGTTTGTATCCTGAAGTGCTTTCATCTCTTCATTCGGACAAAGCAGAGCATTCAACAGAGCCTTCTGCATATTTCTCATACCGTTTGTCCATGCAGATACGCGGTTGATGCTTGCATCAAAGTAATCCAGTGCAATATATACACGGTCTGTTGCATTGTTGCGAACGATTTCTTTTGCAATTTCTCTTGTCTCATCATCGAAGGAAACTACATGGTCAGAATCCCAGCGAACCGGACGTGTAACATGAAGTGCGATCTCATCAAAGAAGCACAGCATAGCCGGAATCTTATCAGAAACAACTTCTGTAGGATGATAATGACCATTATCCATCAGCGGGATGCAGCCTTCATGAGTTGCTGCAAAGGAAAGGCTGAACTCAGCACTTCCGGCTGTGAAGGATTCCACACCGATACCAAATACTTTAGACTCAACACATGGTTTTACTTTATTGAAATCATATGGCTCGGAAAGAATCTGCTCGATGGAATCTTTGTAACGCATTCTCGGTCCCATTCTGTCTGCAGGAATATCCTTATATCCGTCACCTGTCCAGATGTTCATAACACAGGGAATACCGGTTTCTTCTGCAAAATACTGGGAAATGCGGATACATGCCTTGCCGTGCTCGATCCAGAATTTTCTGGTCTCTTCATCCGGGCTGGACAGTGTTAAACCGTCTTTTACCTTCGGGCTGGAGAAGAAGGTCGGGTTAAAATCAAGTCCCATTCCTCTTTCTTTTGCAAATTCCACCCATTTTTTGAAGTGCTTCGGCTCAAGCTTGTCTCTGTCAACGATCACACCATCTTCAAAAATAGCATAGGAAGCATGTACATTAACTTTTTTTGCACCGGGGCAAAGAGAAAATGCTTTGTCCATATCAGCCATTAACTCTTCCGGTGTTCTTGCTTTTCCGGGATAGTTTCCGGTTGTCTGGATACCGCCTGTGAGGGGGCCGTCCTGGTCAAAACCTTTTACATCATCTCCCTGCCAGCAGTGAACAGATACCGGGATTTTTTTCAGAGTCTCGATAGCCTTGTCTGTATCAACGCCGATTGACGCATACATTTCCTTTGCTATTTCGTATCTTTCCTTGGTTGTCATGTTATAGAATCCTCCTTTATTATTATGCAGTTATGCATTGTAAATCTTAATGTCGAAAGAATCATGGATTATATTACGTGCCTCCACAACAGATCCAAATTCTCCTGATTTCAGCATCTGTGCCGTAATATTACCGATTGCAGTTGCTTCTCCGGGACCTGCATGAACCTCTTTGCCTGTTGCCTTTGCTGTCAGTTCATTGAGGTATCCCGCATTGGAGCCGCCGCCTACCACATGGATTCGGCTGTAAGTTCTGCCTGTCATCTCTTCCAGCTCTTTTGCTGTTCTTGCATAGCATTCTGCAAGGCTGGTATAGATTACTGTGGAAAGCTCTCCTACTGTTTCCGGAACCGGCTGGCCTGTTCTGCGGCAGTAAGCCTTGATTTCTTCTGTCATGTTTTCCGGAGAAAGGAAGCATTCGTCATTTGCATCCACACGGGACGGGAAATCTTTTACCTCTTCTGCCATTGCACACATTTCGGCAAAGCTGTAAGCGTCATTTAATTCATGGCGTACAGACTGAATCATCCAAAGACCCATGATGTTCTTAAGGTAACGGAAACGTCCTGCGTATCCGCCTTCATTTGTCAGGTTCATTTCACAGCTCTTCTTGGAGCAGTCCGGAACTGTTCTTTCCAGACCCATCAGAGACCATGTACCGGAGCTGATATAAATAAAGTCATCATCATTTGCAGGAACAGCCAGAACTGCGGAACCTGTATCATGTGTAGCCGGAGCCACAACTTCAACGTCAAATCCAACCTCTTCTCTTACTTTGTCACTGAAGTGTCCCACACTTGTACCCGGCATGATCAGTTTCTGGAAGATTCTTCTTGGATATCCCAGTCTGTCAATTACTTCGTAATCCCAGTCTTTTGTCTGTGCATTTACAAGGTTGCCTGTAGTTGCCTCTGTATATTCACAGGTTTTCTGTCCGGTGAGAAGATAATGGAAGTAATCCGGTACATGCAGAAGTGTTTCTGCTTTTTCCAGATAATCCGGATGCTGTTTTTTAATTGCCATTAACTGATATACTGTGTTAAAGATTGCTTTCTGGATACCGGCTCTTTCATAAAGCTCATCCTGTGGAATGATTTTGTAAACTTCCTCGTCCATTCCATCTGTACGGTGATCACGATATCCTACGGTATTTCCGATCACATTCTCATCCTTATCCAGAAGAACGAAGTCTACGCCCCATGTATCCACACCCATACTTACAGGAATTTTATTCATTTCTTTACATTTCTTCAGACCGATGATGATTTCTTTAAAAATACGATCAAATTCCCAGCAAAGCTCGCCATCCTTCTTTACCATTCCGTTCTCAAAACGATGCACCTCTTCAAGGAACATTTTTCCATTTTCCATATGTCCCAGAATCAAACGTCCGCTGGATGCACCCATGTCTACTGCCAAATAATAAGTTGCCATTGTAAAAACCTCCTCAATATGTAAGTTTGCAGCGAAGCTGTCTGAAAACAGCTCTGATTTCGCTTTCTTGTTCCATATCTTGATGATACCATATTACACCCGATTTCATCAACTGTTAAGAACCTGGTTTGTCAAAAAAAGTGTCCTTATTTGCAAAGGACACTTTTTATACACATTTTTATTCTGTTCTTACTGTACCATGTACACAATTTTTTCAGGCCTTTCCGTCACTGCCGCACACAAGCATCTTAGACATTACATACTGCTTTACCTTCTCACGTCCTGCAGCATTGTATTTCTTGGGGTCAATGGTATCCGGTTTTGCTTCCAGAACCTCTTTTACTCCTTCTGTAAAAGCAATTCGGAGGTCTGTTGCATAATTAACCTTGCACATTCCACGTTTTACACACTCTCTTACGGTATCATCCGGCACACCGGAGGTTCCGTGAAGAACAAGCGGAATGGAAACCACTTCACGGATTTCGCTTAATCGTTCCAGATCCAGCTTGGGAATTCCTTTATATACGCCATGTGCGGTACCGATGGCCACTGCAAGGGAATCAATTCCTGTTGCATTGACAAATTCCACTGCCTCAGATGGTACGGTATAGGGATTTCCTTCGCCGCCTTCCAGATCATCTTCTTTTCCGCCTACCTTGCCAAGCTCCGCCTCTACAGGGATCCCCGAGGCATGGCAGGCATCAACAACGGCCTTTGTAACCTTAATGTTATCTTCAAAGCTGTCATGAGAACCGTCGATCATAATAGATGTATAACCTGCACGGTATGCACGCATTGCCAGCTCAAAGCTGCTTCCGTGATCCAGATGCATTACCACCGGCACGCTTGCCTTTTCTGCAGCTGTTTTTACATTTGCAAAAAAGTATTCCGGATCTGCATATTTCAGAGTAGATGGTGTCGTCTGCATGATAACAGGAGATCTCAGCTCCTCTGCTGCCGCCACAACAGCCTGCACCATTTCCATATTTTCAACATTGAATGCTCCGATGGCGTAATGCCCTTCCTGTGCTTTTAACAAAAGCTCCTTTGTCGTAACTAATGGCATGTTTCATTCCTCCTATTTGCCCCTGTGTTTATGTCACAATTTTAACACTGAATATGCCAAAAGTCTATACGTTCCAGATATATGTGTGCTAAAAATATAATTCCACAGGATGCCAGATTATTATGAGATGGTAAATCCACCGTCGATTACAAGGTTTGCTCCGTTAAACAGACTGGATGCATCACTTGCCAGATAAACAGCACATGCCGCAACCTCTTCCGGATAGCCAAATCTGCGGGACGGAATGATTTTCTTGAAAGCTTCACCCTTTTCGTTATTCCAGTTCATTTCACCCATTCTTGTCAGGATAACTGCCGGTGAGATGGCATTAATGCGAACACCGAACTGTCCCCATTCCAGTGCAAGCTGTTTTGTCATCTGAATAATGCCTGCTTTTGAGGTACCGTATGCAAGGTGACCCTCAAGAGCCACTACACCTGCCTGGGATGCAATATTGATAATGCTTCCGCCGCCGTTTTTGATCATGGTCTTTCCTACTGCCAGTGCCATTCTGGTACTTCCGGTAAGGTTAACTCCAATGGTCAGATCCCAGATTTTTTCTGTGCTCTCAGCAGCCATTTCCAGAATTCCCACGCCGGCGCAGTTTACAAGAACATCAATTTTACCAAATTTTTCAATCGCTGCATCTACCATTCCCTGGATATCTTCTGTTTTTGTAAGGTCTCCTTTATATCCAAGGTACTGTTTACCGCGGCCCGCTACATATTCTTCCAGTTCAGGAGCCTCATTCAGATCAAAACAGATAATGTCAGCTCCTTTTCTTGCAAACATTTTTGCAATTTCCATTCCAATTCCGTTGGAAGCACCTGTTACGATCGCAGTTTTTCCTTCCAGAGAAAAATCCTCATTAAAATTGCGGTATTTATTTGTTCCTTCCATTACTCATCATCCTTTCATGATTATACTGCCATCTGGCTCATTTTGATAAAAGAAAAAGTCCGGCACTAAAGCCAGACCTTTCCTGCTCGGATTCATTACATTTCAATAAGAATTTTCAGGCTTGTGTCTTTATTCTTCTCAATATATTTAAATGCTTCCTGATATTCATCAAATTTGAATACTTTTGAAATAAGAGGACGCATATTAATCTTTCCTGCTGCCATATAATCAATGGTATCCTGGAAATCTTTTTCAACATACATGAGAGATCCGATCAGGCGGAATTCTCTGTCCTGAACCCATGCCATATTAATCTGGGGAGTTGTACCATATACGCCAACGATAACAATGTCATGTCCCTTTTTGGAGCACTCGATTGCCTGATTTACTGCTGCACCGATACCGATACACTCAAAGAAGATATCTGCACCTTCGCCGCCGAAAGCTTCGTCGATCGCTTCCTGAAGAGATACTTTTCCGGTATTTGCCGCATGCGGGATTCCGCAGGTCTTAGCCAGTTCAAGACGGTAATCAGAAAGATCCGTGATCAGAACACTCTTTGCACCCTCTGCCATAGCAGCCTGTGCTGTAACGTTTCCGATGGTTCCTGCGCCGAGTACGACTACGTTCATTCCTGCTACGCTGCCGCTTCTTCTCACTGCGTGAACACCTACTGCTGCCGGCTCGATGGTAGCTGTCAATTCAGCGTCCAGCTCTGCCGGAACCTTCTTTACAAGTGCCGCATCTACGTTAAAGTATTCACATGCTGCGCCCGGTGTCTGGCATCCGATTACATCCAGAGTATTGCAGATATTGTATCGGCCTGCTTTACACGGCTCGCATTCATGACAGAATTCCTGCGGCATTGCTGTGATCAGCTCGCCAACTTCAAATCCTGTTACTTCAGATCCGATTTCTACAATCTCTCCTGCCATTTCGTGACCAAGACGAATGGGGAAGGACATAAATGGATGTTTTCCGTAATATGCATGAATGTCTGAACCGCAGATTCCAATATTTTTTACTTTCATTAAGATTTCATTTGGTTTAATAACCGGTTTATCAATTTCGCTGAATGTAATTGTTTCTGGTGATGTTAAAATAGCCTGTTTCATATTATTTTATGTCCTCCATATTTTTTTGCCCCTTCCCGGAAATTCCGGGAAGAGGCGTCTTTCATTGCTTATAGATAATCTGTTTGAAATTATTCAGAAAGCATTCCGTTAGCTGTGTATCTTTCGATGAACTCATCAACGTTTTCAGATGTGATCAGAGTTACAGGGATCTGAACTTTTTCGTATCCTTCTGTATTCTCGCCTGTGAGAACTTCGTGAACGATACGAGCACCTTCTTCTGCCATAACCTGTGCATCCTGAAGAGCTGTAGCGGTAAGGCCGCCCTCTGCGATGGAAACTGCTGCGTCAGCAAGACCATCAACGCCGTAGAACAGCATGTCGTCAGCTTTGCCTGCATCTTTTGCAGCTTCATAAGCGCCGATTGCCATAGCATCGTTCATAGAGATAACTGCATCGATATCATCATAAGCCTGCATCCAGCCTTCCATTAAAGCCATACCTTTATCTTTTTCCCAGTCAGCGATCTGCTCGTCAAGGATTGTGATGTCAGGATGTGTGGAGAATACAAGTTCTTCATAAGCTCTGCGACGCTCGATGGAGTCTGTATTTCCGCTCGGTCCTAACAGAACAACTACGTTTGCATCTTCCGGAAGAGCTTTCAGAGCTTCTTCAGCTACTACAGTACCAAGGTCATACGGATTTGCGATAACGCTGGAAGCTTTTTCAACCTGAAGGTCATCAAGGTTGATGTTCATGATCGGTGTACCTGCTTCGATGTATTCAGCAACGATGTCATCCTCTGCTGCCGGCTCAAGCGGAAGAAGAATGATGTAATCATAGCCCTGGGATACACATGTTTCCAGATTACCAAGCTGTGTCTGAAGATCGTTCTTGTTGTCCATGATGGTCAGGTTCATGTCATCATATGCATCAAATGCTGTCTCTAACTCAGCTGCGAGCCAGGAAGCAAATGTGTGAGACATATCTGTTGGAAGGAAAGCTACCTCATAGGTATCCTTTTCTTCAGCAGATACAGTTAATGCTGCACCAGAAGTTAAACCTGCGACTAACCCTGCTGCCAGAAGAACGCTTAAGACTTTTTTTGTTTTCATTGTAAAATCCTCCTTTTACATTTGTTTTTTATCTCACTTCTGATTCTTTTCAGAAGGCGATATCATAATTATCAGTTTTTCTTTGCATCAGATGATGCCATGATCTTAACAGTTCTCTTACCTGTCTTTGTAAGTACGTCAAGAAGAACAGCCAGAATAATGATGGAGCCCTTGATGATCATCTGCAGGAAGGAATCCACGCCCATCAGTGTCATGATGTTATTAAGAACACCGATGATCAGAGAACCAAAGAGAGTTCCGATTGCAGTTCCGGCACCACCGGAAAAGCTTGTACCACCGATAACAGTTGCTGTGATGGCATCTGTTTCATAACCTACACCGGAGTTCGGGATACCTGCATTGAGACGTCCCATCATAACCATACCGGCGATAGCTGCGAAAATACCAGATACGATAAATGCGATCCATTTGATCTTTACAACCTGAACACCTGCTGCAACGGCTGCATCAGAGTTACCACCGATTGCATAAAGGTAACGTCCGAATTTTGTATATTTCAGGATAATGTGAGTGATAACAAGCATGATCAGCATGAATACAACAGTTACAGGAATAAATCCTACAGTTCCCTGACCGAGTACCTTGTAATCACCGATCTTGTAAATGTTCTGGCCCTTTGTCCAGAGGAAAATGGAACCACTGCAGATTGTCTGCATTGCCAGAGTTACGATAAAGGACGGTAATTTGAAATATGCAACAAACAGACCGTTAACCGCACCTACCAGTGCACCGAGAAGGATACCGAACAGGAAAGCCAGCGGAAGATTTCCGGTAGCTACATATAAAATACAAGAGTAGCTTCCTGCCATACCTGCAAGATAGCCCAGTGACAGGTCGATCTCACCACTGATGATGATCATTCCCTGTGCAAAGGAACAGATCGTAACGATACTAACCTGTTTCAGAATGTTCGTCAGGTTTTCCGGATTCATGAACTTACTGCCTTTGATAAGCCAGCAAACCAGCATCATAGCTGCCAGAATCACTACAAGAGAGTACTGACGAAGATCAATTTTTGATTTCGTTTTCATCTTAAATACCTCCAATTCCGTTTCCCAATTAATTCTTTACAAGGCCGGTCGCCATCTGCATTACTCTTTCCTGAGTAAATTCCTCACGGCTCAGTTCTCCGTTCATATAGCCCTGGCTCATAACATAAATTCTGTCACACATACCAAGAAGTTCCGGTAATTCTGAAGAAATCATCAGAATTGCGTATCCCTTTCTGGCAAGATCCGTCATAATATTATAAATTTCCAGCTTCGCACCAACGTCGATACCTCTGGTTGGCTCATCCAGAATCAGAAGGTCACTTTCCAGCATCAGCCATCTTGCGATCAGTACTTTCTGCTGGTTACCACCGCTCAATGAACCAATAGGCGTCTCAATGCCTGCAAATCTTACCTTCAGCATATCTGACATTCTCTCAGCATCCTTGATCTCCTGCTTCAGGTTCATAAAACCGCCCTTTGACATACGATGATGAGTGATCGTAATATTCTCGCGGCAGCTTCTTACGCCGATAATACCTTCTTTTTTACGGTCTTCTGTAATCATCAGAATTTTGTTCTTTATTGCATGAGTTACATCTTTCGGTTTATACGGTTTTCCATTCAGTGTAATCTCACCGGAATCGAGAGGATCCAGTCCGAAAATGGCACGACAGACTTCGCTTCGCCCTGCACCTACCAGACCGGCCATTCCGACGATCTCCCCTTTTCTTACTTTAAAGGAAACGTCTTTAAACATTCCGTCACTGCAAAGATTTTTTGCTTCAAAAGCCACATCTCCAATGGGAAGAATTTCTTTCGGATATACATTGTCAATGGAACGTCCAACCATGTGAGTGATAATGGAATCCTCCGTAAAATCACTGGCCGGTCCGCTGATAATACTCTTTCCGTCACGGATGACGGTGATATCATCTGCAATCTTAAAAATTTCTTCCATTTTGTGACTGATATAAAGGAAACTGATTCCTTTTGCCCTCAGTTCATTTACTTTTTCAAAAAGCTTTTCAACTTCTTTATTGGAAATTGATGATGTAGGTTCATCCATGATGATGACCTGTGCATTAAAGGCAACTGCCTTTGCAATCTCCAGCATCTGGATGCTGGCAATGGGAAGCTCTTTGATCTTTGTTCTCGGATCATAGGGAAGATCATTTTCTTCCAGTATCTCCCTTGCCATATCATACATTTTATTCCAGTCCACACGTCCATGGGATGTGGGCTGACGTTTCATATAAATATTTTCTGCAATTGTTAATTCCGGGAAGAAGTTCAGTTCCTGATAGATCATTGCAATACCTGCTGCGGATGATTCCATGGGACCTGAGAAGTGTACTTCTTTGCCGTCCAGAAAAACCTGTCCTTCATCTCTCTGATACAGACCATTGATGATTTTCATCAGTGTGGATTTACCGGCACCGTTTTCGCCGACAACCGCATGTACAGTTCCTTTACGCAGGGCAATATTTACATTGTCAAGAGCCTTCACACCAGGAAAGCTTTTGCATATTCCCCGCAACTCTAACTTATAATCGCTCATAATACCTCCACTTTTCAGATATCAGGCATTCTTTTCGATCATCTCTCTGATTGTATCAGGATTGATCTTGCCCTCCATCGGTCCAAAAGCCGCCGTGTTTAATGCACCCGCTGCGGAAGCCATTTTAAGAATTTCTGTAATCGGTTTGCCTTCCAGCAATCCGCTGATAAATGCACCGTCAAAGCTGTCTCCTGCACCTGTTGCGTCCACCGCCTCAATGGGATATACGCCTCTTTCGTAAACAGCATCTCTTGTGTATACCGTACACCCTTTAGAACCTCTCTTCAGTGCCAGGATTTCCAGAACAGGATTTTCGAAAGATGCCTTTACAGCTTCTTCCACCGTATCCTTACCGGTAATCATCAGGAGTTCTTCCACACCGGGAAGGAATACAGAGGTATTCCCGACAACCTCTTTTACCATATCAAAGGATGACTCATCAGAAAGAAGCTCTTTTCTGATATTGGGGTCAAAAGAAACCTTTGCTCCCAGACTCTTTGCAAGACGCATGGTCTTTAAGATCTCTTCTCCGAAGTCTTTTCTTGCTGCCAGTGAGCATCCCATAATGTGGAAATATTTTATGCCTTCAAGAACGGATGCATCCGGGCATTTTGGATCTGCTGCCGGAGTATTTCCCATATGGAAAATAAACTTACGGTCACCATTTGAGAAGTATGTAACAAATGCCGCACCTGTTGCACAGGTCTCACTCTGGATCACATGACTTACATCTACGCCATCATGGGTCAGTCTCTCCAGAAGACATTTTCCAAAATCATCTTTGCCTACACCGCCGAGGATTCCTGCTTTATGTCCCAGCCTTGCAACGGTGTCAATAAAAATCGCCGGTGCTCCGCTTGGATAAGGACCTTTAAAAAGTCCCGGCTGATCCAGCGGCATATCTTCCTGCGCTCTCATGATCTCTACGATCATTTCACCCATAATCCAAACTTCTGCCATAACTATAACCTCCGATTATCAGCCTTCACATTTGCTCTTCAGGAATGCAAGAGATTTCTTCAGAAGCTCATCCAGCTTTGCTTCGTCAAATGCTGCACCTTCACTTAAATCTCTCCATACGCGGATGTCATGTCCGACCGCACCGCCGTCATGAAGGAAAGGCTCCATAACAACACCCTTGTCATAATTGATGTCACGAAGTGCCTGTCCGATAGCGTCCCAATTCAGGCTGTTATTCATGCCGGGAAGCTTTCTGTTGTTTTCACCTACATGGAAATGTTTCAGTCTGTCACCAGCCAGACGGATCGCGTCACACATATTGTCCTCTTCGATATTCATATGATATGTATCCAGAAGAACGTTTACAGCCTTGCTGCCTGTGCGGTCACAGTACTCCAATGCTTCTTTGCAGTCTGTGAGGATGTAGGTTTCATTTCTGTTGAGAACTTCCAGTGCGATATCAATGCCGAAATCTTCTGCATATTTTCCAAGTTCTCCGATCATAGGAATACTGCGTTCCCAGGCAGCCTTCTTATCTGTCAGGACAAAATCTGTTGGCCAGAAGGAATAGATTGCTCCTGCCAGACAAGGAGATTTAACAATATCCATATTTCTGATAATTTTCTTAAAATAATCCATTGCGTTCTTTCTTACAGCTTCATCAGGAGATGAAAAATCATATTCCTTAGCCGGTCCGCTGTTTGTGGAAAGAACAAGATCATATTCCTTACTGATGGCAGCCATCTCCAGCACTTCCTGATCTGTCATCCGATAAAGATCGTCTGCGCTGATCTCATACATGCTGAATCCGATATCAGCAAGTTTCTTTGCCACTCGTTTATATTTCTCCAAATCGCATTCCCAGGTATTACCCCAAAAAGCAGGTCCTATTCCGTATCTCATTTCTGCATCCTCTCCTTTTTTGTTTTATTATTGTGCTCGTGCTCTTTGCTATATATTAACAGTTATATCATTTTGTGTCAACTGTTTATAGTTAACATTATTAAACTTCATTTATTGTGCATTATGAATAATTCGAGGCATATTTTACGTGTGAAATAATTAACGTGCTCGTGCAACTTAATGTAACTTTTTATACATTTCCAACAATTCAAAAAACGGTGTCATTTCCGGTTTGTTATTTCTGCCGTGACTGCTTATTTTTGCTCATTTCCCTTGCTATCTGTCTGATTTTATGTTAATCTTTAATCAATCTAATGTACCATTCCACGTTGTTTTATGTTGTACTTTCTCGTGCTTTCATCACTAAAATCTAACTGGAATCCTATTTATTTTTTAAGGAGTTTGCGTATGTCAGTTACAATAAATGAAATCGCGGAGCTTGCAAATGTATCCCGCGCTACAGTTGATAAAGTTATTCATAACCGCCCCGGCATAAAGAAAGAAACACGAGAAAGAGTTCAGGCCATCCTGGACAATGTGAATTATCAGCCCAACCTGATCGGAAAAGCCCTTGTTCTCAGCAAAAATCCGGTAAAAGTCGGGATTGTCCTAACGCCTGAATACAACTCTTTCATTCAGGTTCTCCTGGGCGGAATTGAAAAGGGACAGAAAGAATTTGCCCCCTTTGGATTTGAAGTCATTGTAAAAATGCTGGTTTCTCTGGAATCGGCAGAGCTGATTTCCATATTAAACGAACTGGAAAATATGAATATCGCCGGACTTGCACTGCTTCCCATTAACAGTCCGCAGGTCATCCAGAAAATTCATCAGATGCAGGATAAAGGAATCAAGGTTCTTACCTTTAATTCCATGCTGGATGAGATCAAGGGTTTCCGTTACATCGGACAGGATCATGTAAAAGCCGGTTTTGTGGCCGGAGGCCTGATGGAAAAACTTCTCCCGGACGGCGGAAAAGTAGGGGTTATTATCAGCTCCAAGACTCTTTCCTGTCACCCGGACCGCCTGAAGGGTTTTCGGAAACGGCTTCTGGAATGCCGTAATCCCATTGAGATCGTAGAAATATCAGAAAATCAGGATAAAAAAGAAGATGCCTTTATAATTGCTCTGGGATATCTGAACAAATATCCGGATCTTGACGGCATCTATATGTCCGGTACCGGAAGTGACGGTGTAAAAAATGCCATGACAGTGGCATCTGTTACACGCCCGTTTAAGATCATCAGCCACGACCTTCTTCCTGAAACAGAGGCCCTGCTTAAAGAAGGTGTTATTGATTTTGTAATCTCCCAGAATCCCCGGGAGCAGGGATATCAGATCGTAAGACAGCTGTTTGATTACCTGATCAAAAATCAGATACCCAGCACCTACATATATGAAATCCCCATTCAGATCATCACCAGAGAGATGATCTGAGCCAGGAACGCCAGAGGCGTTCCTGAATAAGAAAAGAACATATCCGACAGATTCTGCGTTATCAAACGCTGTATATTCTGTCAGATATGTTCTTTTTATTTTCTCACATTTTCGGATACAAAGGCCTTAATGCCTGATAGGCAGCCTCAAATAATTCTTTTTCACGGGCATATACTTCCTGCACCTCTTCTCTGGGCTTTACCGGATTTCCAAATTTCAGAAAGCTGTTAATGGCACTGAAATCCTCATAGACACCACAGCCCACACCGGCAATAACCGCAGCTGCAATAGATGTGGATTCTTCCACATAATTGGGACGCACCAGCTCTGTCTTCAGAACATCTGCCAGGATCTGCGCCACAATATCCCCTTTTGCGCCGCCGCCTGTGAGGATCATCCGGTCAATTTTTGAAGATTTTCTGTGAGCCTGAAGGATAATCTCAAGATTCATTGCCACCCCCTCAAGCACGGCACGTATATAATCTTTTTTCTCATGATACATACGGATTCCCAGAAAGCTTCCCGAAGCATCCGGGTTCCATCGCGGCGACCGTTCTCCCGCAGGATAAGGAAGAAACATAAGTCCTTTTGCTCCTTCCGGTGATTCCTCCACAAGACGGTTGATCAGCTCCCATACGCTCTTTCCTTCTTTCTTAGCCTGTGCGGCTTCCTCCCGGCAGAAGGTATTTTTTATATAAGAATAGGAGCTTCCTGCCGACTGCATGGTTCCGCAGGGCATATAATGTCCCGGAATAACATGGGCGAAGCACATCAGGACCTGGTTTTCATCCAGGAATTTTTTGTCAGAGGTGCCTGCGATCCACGCGGATGTTCCAAAAGAAAGGAATCTCTGGTTATTCTCTATACATCCGGCTCCCAGTGCAGAGCATGCACCGTCTCCGCCTCCGCAGACAACCTTCACATCAGTGGTAAGTCCCAGCTCACCGGCTGCCTCTTCTGTCAGTGTTCCGATCACATCTGTGGAATTATGAAGTTCCGGCAGTTTATCCACAGGAATTCCCGCAGCTTTTAAAATTTTTTCGGACCAGCACCAGTGATCCAGATCCAGAGCATTGGTACCGGAACCGTCTGAATAATCTGTTACAAATTTTCCTGTCATACGACAGATGATGTAATCCTTTACCTGGAGCATTTTGTAGGTTTTTTCATAAATATCCGGCTCATTGTCACGAATCCACATCAGCTTCTCAATACTGTAGGCTGCATTGATACGATGCCCCAGCATCTCATAGGCTTCTTTGCCGTTAATGACCTTAAGAAGCTGTTCCGCCTGCTCCTGTGCTCTTGTATCTGCCCAGATCATGGCAGGACGGAGGGCATTTCCCTCTTTGTCCACCACGAGGCAGCACTGCATCTGTGCGGAAAAAGATACCGCCAGCACATCTGCCGGATCAATGTCTTTTGTAATTTCTCTGGTGCAGGCACAGACAGCATTCCACCAGTCCCGAGGATCCTGCTCCGCACGTCCTCCGGACTGATAATTCACCTCATAGCCTGCAGTAGTGCTTCCGATCAGTCTTCCATCTACAGAAAAAAGAGAGGCCTTATCTCCGGAAGTTCCAATATCATGTGCAAGTAAGTATTTTCCCATTATCCTCTTCTCCTTTATATCTTTTTATTTCTGACAGTATCTGATCTTCTGCTGCATCTGTGCCATGGATTCGGCAAAGCCTGCGGAAGCCAGTGACTGCAGTGCCGCACCGTATGCAGCCTCCTCCGCACAGACAGGTATTTCCATTGGCATACGGAACATTTCTTCCGCCAGCTCACGCATAAGCGGGTTATACCTCAGACCGTTTCCGGAACCTACAAGATGTGCGGCGCGGCTTCCCGTCATTGATGTCATATCCTCGTACATACCGTAAAGCTCCTCCAGAATGCCTTTGATCATCCCCACAGTCATGGCACCGGGATGGAAGTTTTCCACACCGATTCCGGAAATCATTCCTCTTTCCTTTGGATTGCTCCTTGTTCCGGAAAAAGTTGTCCGTATCTTCCATGCCGCCTCTTTTCCATATGTATCAATAAAATCCCGGGCCTGCTTTTCCATCATGGCATACAGGCTTTCTCCGTCAGAAGAACCGGCAGCTTCCCTGTAAAACTGCTCCAGCATGGCGTATGCCCGGCCTCCGCATAGCCCGGAGCCTGCCATCAGGAAAAACTGTTCCGTACAGGGACGAAGCTCTATAGAGCCCTGGGAAGGCTGATATCTGGATATGCCAAGAGAAACCTGACTTCCCGTACCGATATTCAGCAAAACAGTATTAGAAAGATCTTTTACAGATCCCAGCACACTTGCCTGATTATCTCCCAGAGAAGCAGTTACCGGAATTCCCTTAACAAAATCGCCGGATGTCTGCCCGATCACTCCGTGTCCGGGAATCAGGCGGGGCAGATAAGAGGTATCTATTCCAAGCTCCTCCATCTCCTCCCTGCAGAAATCTCCGATTTCCAGATCGTAACAGCCCCAGCTTGCAGCCATATCCCGTGCGATCACCGGTTCCTTTTCGCCGCAGAGACTCATGGCAATATAATCGCTGATGGTTACCATCCGCACTGCTTCTTTTGGAATCAGATTTTTATCCTGAAGATAATAATGAGTAGTAAGCCCATAGCCTGCAGAAGCTGCACCGGTGGCTTCCGTCAGAACTTCCGCATAAGTACGTCCGTCCCGGGTCAGCTCATTGCCGCTCCCGTCCTGCCAGGTATAAAGAGGACTGACAGCCTTTCCGTTTTTATCCACATAGAGCATACCATGCATCTGTCCGGTGGTACCGATACTGTCCGGTTTTCCAAATTTATCGATCAGCTCACGTGCTCCTTCTATTGTCAGAGACAGCAGACGCTCCGGAGACTGGATTTTTGCAAAAGCCATGGGGCTTTTCAGAAAGGATCTGTGGGTAATGCCGGTTTTACCCAGCATTTCTCCCGTTTCGCCGTCTATCATAATAAGACTGATGGATGTTGTTCCGATATCAATTCCCATTGCACGCATTGCGCTGCACCTCCTGTATGCTCAGTTATATTTTTCTTATTGTTTAATCTATGCTCCCATGGCAGTGGATTCCGGATCAAGACGTTTGATGATATCCTCCTGGATTTCCGGAGAGAGATCCAGGAAATTCACAAAGGTTCCATGGATTCGCACAATATATACACCGCTGGGGGCATATTTTGCCGGATTGGCCAGAACCTTTCTCAGCATATCCGGCGTAGTCACATTCACATAGAGATAGAAAGGAGAAACCCTGTCATCATCATACTTGTTAAAGAACAGCGGTCCGAAAATCTTCTGTTTAAATTCAATTCCCTTTTCCTCCATGGACTGTCCGCGGAAATATCCGGGATTGATTCCAAAATGAGAAGCACAGCCTCCGTTCATAGTCTCAAAGGGAAGCCAGCGGTTGGACAGCATACGCATTCCCAGACCTCCGGAAGCTTCTCCGAACAATGGATCCACACCGTAATTCAGCATTTCTCTTGACTTTCTTCCGTCAGGAGTTGCCCCGACCCAGTAGCCATACATCAGATGGGTAGACGGTGTTGCATAATCCGGGCGGAATGGATTGCCCAGATAATTCTTCTTTGATGCCACCATTGCAGATACTCTTCTTGTAATCTCCGCAGCTTCTCTGTCAACTCTTTCAATGTTATTGCCGAATTTATCACATCCCACAAGGAACTGATGCATTTCCTCATCATTTTCAAAATTGGTGCGCAGTGCCTCCAGCATTCTGTCTGCATCCTGAGGGCGCTCCTCAAGCAGTGTATCAATCGCTGCAAAAGAATCTGCCAGCACGGAAAGACCATGGATCAGACATCCGCTGCCATTGTATTTTGTTCCCTGCCTCTTAGTATCACGCATGTCAATACCTGATTCAATTCCACCCATCATTGTGGAAAGGAACGGTACCTGATATAAACCGATGGCACGGGAAGCACCGTTGGCAGCCTCCACCATTTTGTCCACATATTCATCCAGTTCTTTATAAAATACCTCACGGATATTCTTAAGAAGCTCCAGGCTGTTGTCATATCCCAGCTCTTCCATAGTCTTTCCGATCTGAATTCCGGTGATCTCTGATTTTCCGCCCTGAAGAACAAGCTCCAGGATTTTTGGCAGATTCAGCCAGCTGTTGGTAGTATTTCCGTTATCCTTACCCATGATCAGAGGCTCCTGACAGCCGGCAACGGAGTATTCCGGAAGATCCTCTTCCTCAACACCGTTTGCCTTCAGGATTTCAAACAGTGCATCATCATTGAATAAGGACGGCGTCAGCACACCCGGGGTAAAGAAGAAGCGTCCCATTTCCTCATACAGCTTATCCGGTGTGTTTTTGTGAAGCTTCACAGAAAGAATGGGCTGAGGCAGATTCATATCAAAATATGCGTCAAAAAGTGCGTAGGATGTGGGGTTAGTCAAATCATTTCCCTGTACATCTCTTCCTCCGATGATCAGGTTCTGGGAAATTGCCCAGCTTCTGTCAGCCACATTGTAAAATACAAGCATATGCTTCAGAAGAGCTGCTGTTGTATCTCTGTCTGTATCCTCCATTGCACGGTAAGGCTCAAAGATTCTGTCCGCATTTCCAACGGAAAATGCAAAAGGATTGGGGGTCTGCTCCAGACACATGGTCTGCCAGATGAGGACAAACGCCTGAAGTGCCTCATACAGATCCGCTGCGCCATATGCAGGAACTTTCTTTAATGTTTCTGACATCAGAAGGAATCTCTCTTTATTTTTTCCTTCACATTTTTCTGCTTTTTCTTCAGCAAGTGCGCTGTAACGCTCTGCAAGGATTAAAAGTGCATCCAGAGAGATCTTCATTGCCTCGTAATACTGTCTGCGGCTTTCTTCCTTCGCCTGTGCCTGGTTCTGCGTCAGTTTTTCTTTTACAGCCAGCGCACCTTCCTTCAGAAGGATCCGAACGTCCGGGATGACATGTCCTGTTACCTGTTCAATAAAGAACACTGCTTCTTTTGTATATTTTTCAGCCGGTGCATATGCAGCCGTAAGCATTTTTGCATACTCGTTGTTCGCATAATATTCTTTTACGCCTGCAATCCGTTCTGCGGTAATATCGGCTGTCGGATCAATGTCACCAAACACGGCTGTAGGATCGCAGTAACCGGTAAATGAGCTTACCTGAAATGCCGGATTGATCAACGCATAGGAACGGGCAAAGGCATCGTCCTGTGTTCCTGCCAGTACATGGTAATCCCCCAGTGTCAGCGGGATTTTTTTCATAACCTCACATAACGTTTTTGCGATCCGGATACAGTCGGGATCTTCTGCAAAAGTTTTGTCACATTCCATCGCGATCTCTCTTGCCAGAAACCATCCTTCCAGATGGTCAAGGGAACGTTCCTCCTGAAATCTCTGTTTTGCAAGCTCTGTAATTTCCTGTGGTGTATAAAGCTCCTGAATTCTCATATCATTCTCTCCTTTTTATGTATGAACTACGTTAATTCCCATGTTTTTAAAGCTTTCCGTGTATAATTTTACTGTTTCCGGCTGAATCCTTCCCGGTTTCATCCGATAATCCATTCCGCACTGTTCCCATTTGCCCTTTCCAAATTCATGGTAGGTGAGAAACTCTACCCGGACATTTTCTTTTCCTGCACAGGTGGCAAATACTTTTCTGAATCCATCCACATCTTCCGGTGCATCATTAAATCCCGGCATCAGCGGTATCCGAAGAAGTACGTCACTGTGTCTGTTTACCGCCATTTCCATATTGGCAAGAATTCCTGTATTTGGAATTCCAAGCCATTCTTTATGCTTTGCGCTGTCATAATGCTTCACGTCCATGATCCACTCATCCACCAGCGGAAGAAGCTCCTCCATTCTGGGATGGGAACCATTGCTCTCAATGGCGCGGTGAATTCCTTCCTTTCCAAGCCTTGTGAGAAATTCTTTTACTGCATCAAACTGCATGGTGATCTCACCGCCGGTAATGGTTACTCCGCCGCCGTCAAAAAACATGGGACGGCTTTTTTTGCATTCCTCCACCAGCTCTTCCACTTCAATTTCCTGACATGACAGGCGGATTCCCTTCTGACGCATCTGATGGATACAGGGCATATCATCACATGACCGGCACATTTCTCTGTCAAGAAAGCCATCCTTAACTGCACCTTTGGGGCAGCAGCTTTCTTTAAGCCATTCCTTCTCCACGAATAATACGCCCTGCGGAGGCATTCCTTCCGGGTTTGCACACCATGGACAATGCATATTGCAGCCCTGAAGATGGAAGATCAATCGGTTGCCCCGACCGTCCTGAGAATAATTAAAACCCTTTTGAAATATCTTCAGCTTCATAATTCCTCCCTGCTTTGCTTTTCTTTAATCATATAATAGCGCAGATTTCGGAGGATTTATATATTATTTCTGCAATTTAATATCACTATCCTGCCATTTCATACGATATTGGATAGGAGTGCATCCTATCTGTTCCCGGAATATCTTGCCAAAATAGCTGCTGTTTCCCACACCACAGGCCTGTCCGATATCCGTAATGGATTTATTTGTATTTATAAGCATCTGACAGCTCATCTGCAGGCGGTAGCTTCTGATATATTCTACGGGAGTGGTGCGCAGATAATCCTTAAAAAGCCGGAAACACTCCCGTTCACTGGTAAGTGCCGCACGTGCCAAATCTGCCACTGTAATCTTTTCGCAATAATGATCATACACGTAGACCAGCATGGTCTTAAGTCTGCTTCCTGTTTTATTGTTTTCTTTTCTGGCATCAGAAGGAGAAAAGGAGCTGAAAATCTGAAGCCAGATGTCGGAAAGCCTTTCCCGCAGCCGCATCTCGTAGCCGGGAGTTTTTTCGGATAATAAAAAAGAATCTCTCAGTTCCTCCAGGATTTTTGTCTGCTGAGCGTCTGATGGATATAAAGGCAGCAGCTCAGTCTGGTGATCTTTTACAATAGGTGAAATATATTTCTGCTCAATAAGGCTCCCCTTTGTTCCGGCCAGAAATACCGGGTCAAAAAAATGCAGTACCAGATTCACCGTCTGTGTACTTTCTGCCATTCTTGCCTTATGAAGGATATTGGAATTTACCAGACCGCCGGAATTTGCAGGAAACACCCATTTTCTGCTGGGCGTGAAATATTCCACGGTTCCCTCTCTTACATAAAACAGTTCCACCTCTTTATGCCAGTGCCATGGAGAGGTGCGTTCCGGATATTTATCCAGTTCCGAAAGCACTGCCGCATAGGGAAAATCCAGAGAATAATAGGGGGGAAGCTCTTCACTGCTTCCATTATGAAATTCAATATTGGAGCGTTTTTTAATATCCATATTTTCCTTCCCCTTTCAAAAATGCCATATTAATCTGTTCTCTTACTGCTATTTTACCGCCCTCATACATGAAATTCCATAATAATCTCAATTATTAATCTTTTTCTTATATAATAAAAGAGCAGGGATGATAAACATCCCCGCCCTTTATAAAGGCACTTAATCCTAAATGGATTCAGTCTTATTTAACATGCTATTGATTAGTCGTACAGGTTCTGTGCGATTTCTTCGTCGTTCATGTTTTCTGCTGTATACCACTGGCATCCAGTGTCAACGTCTTCAACTTCCTCGCCAGCAGCAGCCTTGCAGCAAAGCTCAACAACTTTCTCACCCATAGCTACAGGAGCCTGTGTGATAGCACCAAGGAATGTTCCGTCAGCTACAGCGGCTTTGATAACAGCACCGGAGTCGAAACCAACACCGATAACCTGACCTTCGCCTGTACCGAATTTCTGAAGGTTTTCATTACCTGTTACCATACCTTCTGCGGAGTGCTGGTTAGAACCATAGATGCAGATGATGTCATCTTTGTTCAGAAGAGTCTGGCAGTCGATAGCGGAAAGTTCAGATGTAACCTGAGATGGAACCAGAGTTTCGATAATAACTTTAGCGTCATCTGTAGATTCAACTGTTGCACCGTTTACATATGCATCGTTACCTTCCAGTTTAACGGAACCGCCGTCAGCGATAACCAGTTCGCCCATTTTGTCGATGAATCCAAGACCACGGTTAACAACGGATTCAGAAACAGCATCCTGTCCCATAACACCGATACGTACTGTGCCTTCTGCAGCTGCGATTCTGTCTTTCAGAACTTTGTATGTTTCTTCTGCTGCAAGAGCACCTGCTGCGTAGTTATCTGTGGAAGCGTTAGCAAAAATAGCGCCATCCGGAGCACCTGGAACACCAGAGTCAAATCCGATGATCGGGATACCAGCGTCCATAGCGGACTGGATAGCATCCAGACAGGAGTTTGTATCAAGAGCTGCAAGAGCGATTGCTCCAGGAGCTGCATTAATAGCGGAGTTGAGCATCTGTACCTGGTCAGCGTAATCAGATTCGGAGTTTGGTCCTACGAAGTTGATTTCTACGCCGAGTTCGTCAGCTTTCTGCTGAGCACCTTTTAATACTGCCTGCCAGTACTGATGCTGGAAGCCTTTAGATACGATCTCGATTTTTGTTCCGGAGTAATCAGCAGCCTGAACGCCAACTGCACCTGCCATTGATCCGACCATTGCTGCGCATAAAGCAACACTTAACACTTTTTTGTTCATTTCAGTTTCCTCCTTGAAATATATATAGTTTTATATGTTCCCCATCACCCTCACTGATGATGTACATATCCTGTTCGCAGATTGTAAATTTTTCACAATATTTTCACTCTGCGTCGCAAATTATATGTGAATTATAACACACATTTTACAATTTGTCTATTACTATTTATGCAGTTTTCTTATTTTTCAGAACATCGATGAAGATTGCTACAATAAGAACAATACCTGTAATGATCTGCTGCCAGTTCGCCTGAAGTCCAATGTATGGAAGACCTGTTTTCAGCAGAGACATTACGAATACACCGAGAAGTGTACCTGTGATCGTACCAACACCACCTGTCATGGATGTTCCGCCGATAATTGCACCTGCAATGGCATCCAGCTCCAGACCGGCTCCTGTACCAGGTGCGATGGACTGGAATGTTGCTGCATACGCAACACCTGCGAGACCTGCAAATAAACCGGAAATGATGTATGCAAGACTCTGATATTTTACAACGTTTACACCGGAAAGTCTGGTTGCTTCTTTATTACTTCCGATTGCAATAATATAACGTCCGGGCCTTGTTTTGTTCAGGAAGATGGACATTACAAAAATCAGAACCAATACTACAAGGAATCCTACCGGAACCATTTTTGTACCGATCTTCATCTTGAAAATACTGCGGAACCAGCCGTTCGGAGCTGCTGACGGCGGCCAGGATACAGACATACCACCTGTCAGGATAGATCCAAGACCACGGGTAATCATCATGGTACCCAATGTGGCGATGAAAGGCGGTAAATCCATTACTGCTACTAAAAGTGCATTTAAGCATCCAATAAGAAGACCAAGTACGATTGTTGCTAAAAGGCCAACAATTACCGGCATACCGAATTTGGAAATTAAATGTCCGCCAAACAATGCATAACATACCATACCACATCCAACGGAAAGGTCATTACCACCGGTGATCAGACAAAAGGTTACACCAATTGCCATGAAAGTGATATAGTAAGAATAGTCAAAAAGACTTACCAGTGTGGGATACTGTCTGAAAGCAGGGCTCTTAATACTGAAGAACAGTGCTAACAGAATAATTACAAGTACTACTACAACTTTCTGAAGACCAATTGCTTTTACAATAGGGTTATTGGTAAAAGCATTGCCCTTTTTCTCTTTATTTGCCATCTTTCTCTCCTCCTCCTAATTTCTCAGAGTTGCCGCATGCATAATGTTCTCCTGAGTCGCTTCAGCGATATCAATCTCTCCTGTCTTACGACCTTCACACATTACGATAACACGGTCACTCATTCTCAATATCTCTGTCATCTCAGAGGAAATCATGATGATTGATTTTCCTTGGGCTACCAGTTCATTCATCAGAGTATAGATTTCACTCTTCGCTCCTACGTCGATACCACGGGTCGGCTCATCGAATATCAGGATATCACAGTTACGTACCAGCCATTTTGCGATAACAACCTTCTGCTGGTTTCCACCAGA